>NZ_CAUQCP010000058.1:0-8454 GCF_963516575.1 uncultured Streptococcus sp. | reverse complement strand
ATATGAATAGTTTCTTCATAGTAGACTCCTTGTATAAGAGAATAACCCTATAGAAAAAGATTTTATCTTTTATAAATCCTTAGAATTATTTTCCTAATTTAATCCATCACACCCTGAACAACAAGACAATAATACTCTTCAAAAATCTCTTCAAACCGCGTCAACGTCGCCTTGCCGTAGATATGGTTACTGACTTCGTCAGTTCTATCCACAACCTCAAAACAGTGTTTTGAGCTGACTTCGTCAGTCTTATCTACAACCTCAAAGCAGTGCTTTGAGCAGCCTGCGGCTAGTTTTCTAGTTTGCTCTTTGATTTTCATTGAGTATAAATTTAATTCTTTCTTATTTTGAAATCGGTTTCTTATAACATAAATATATCACTTTCTATATAACCTGTCAACATATTGTACTAAGATATCATTAGTAATGAAGTTTTACATTTTCCTAAAAAATAGATGTCATTAACGAATTTTATTCCAGTTTTTTCCCTTCATATTATCCAAGAAAAAAAGATGATGTTATAGTAAAAAAACAATTCGAACTATTGTAAAATTTCTACAAAAAAGAGAGCCTAAACTCTCTTTTATCTTCTTTTACTTTTACTGACCGACATGAGTGTAATATCTCGCAAGCTAAAGTATGCTAGGAAGAGCATGGCGACTGCGATAAAGAATTCTGTCGGTAGCTGAAAGATTTGCAGGACAGACAGCATGAGCAAAATCAAAAGTGCTACGAAAGCAAAGACGACAAGTACGATATTGACTGTCCCTTTAATGCTTTCTGGTGTCGCAAATACATAGAGTAGTAATAAGAGGAGTCCTATGATTAAATAAACCATTTTTATCTCTTTCTAGCTCTTATTCAGCTGATTTTTTCTTCTTGTTAGCTTTCTCACGCTCTGCCTTGTTAAGGATTTGTTTACGCAAACGGATAGACTCAGGCGTTACTTCCATGTACTCATCGTCGTTCAAGAACTCAAGAGACTCTTCAAGTGTCAAGATACGAGGTGTCTTGATAACAGCTGTTTGGTCCTTAGTAGCTGAACGAACGTTAGTCATTTGTTTTGCCTTAGTGATGTTAACTGTCAAGTCATTTTCACGAGAGTTTTCACCGATGATCATTCCTTCATAAACCTCAGTACCTGGGTTAACAAAGATCGTACCACGTTCTTCGATAGACATGATTGAGTAAGTTGTAGCCTTACCAGCATCGATAGAAACAAGGGCACCACGGTGACGTCCACCAATTTCACCTGGAATCAATGGCAAGTATTGGTCGAAGGTATGGTTCATGATACCGTAACCACGAGTCATTGACAAGAACTCAGTTGAGTATCCAATCAAACCACGCGCTGGAACAAGGAAGACCAAACGAGTTTGACCATTACCAGTTGAAATCATATCCAACATTTCACCCTTACGTTCAGAAAGGCTTTGGATAACAGATCCTTGGTATTCTTCTGGAGTGTCGATTTGAACACGTTCAAATGGTTCACATTTAACACCGTCGATTTCTTTTACGATAACTTCTGGGCGAGATACTTGAAGTTCATATCCCTCACGGCGCATTGTTTCGATAAGGATTGACAAGTGCAATTCTCCACGTCCTGAAACAGTCCATTTATCTGGTGAATCAGTTGGGTCAACACGAAGGGAAACGTCTGTTTGCAATTCGGCCTGCAAACGTTCTTCCACCTTACGAGAAGTCACCCATTTACCTTCTTTACCAGCAAATGGTGAGTTGTTGACCAAGAAAGTCATTTGAAGAGTTGGCTCATCGATGTGTAGGATGGGAAGAGCTTCGATTGCATCTGTCGGAGTAATGGTTTCCCCGACAAAGATATCTTCCATACCAGAAACGGCAATCAAGTCACCCGCTTTAGCTTCCTGGATTTCACGACGTTCCAAACCAAAGAAACCGAAGAGTTTTGTAACACGGAAGTTTTTAGTTGTGCCATCAAGTTTAGAAAGGGTAACTTGGTCCCCAACCTTAACAGTACCACGGAAGACACGACCGATACCGATACGTCCAACGAAGTCATTGTAGTCCAAAAGTGACACTTGGAACTGCAAAGGCTCATCTGAGTTATCTACTGGAGCTGGGATATGGTCGATAATGGTATCAAAGATTGGTGCCATAGTAGTTTCTTGATCAGCTGGATCATCTGACAATGAAGAAGTTCCGTTGATCGCTGAAGCATACACCACTGGGAAGTCAAGCTGATCGTCATCTGCACCAAGCTCGATGAAAAGTTCCAAGACTTCGTCCACTACTTCTGCTGGACGAGCTGATGGTTTGTCGATTTTGTTAACAACCACGATTGGGACAAGGTCTTGTTCCAAGGCTTTTTTCAATACGAAACGAGTTTGTGGCATGGTTCCTTCGTAGGCATCTACGACCAAGACAACACCGTCAACCATTTTCATGATACGCTCAACTTCTCCACCGAAGTCCGCGTGTCCTGGTGTGTCCATGATGTTGATACGAGTTCCGTTGTAGGCAACGGCTGTATTTTTAGCAAGGATGGTAATTCCACGCTCTTTCTCGATATCGTTTGAGTCCATAGCACGCTCAGCCAATTCAGTACGTGCATCAAGCGTTTCTGATTGTTTCAATAATTCATCAACGAGGGTTGTTTTACCGTGGTCAACGTGGGCGATAATCGCAATGTTACGGATATCTTCTCTTAATTTTGTCATGATTTCCTCTATAATATTCAAAATTTATTTTCTAACTGAACGATTATACCATAATTTCAAGTAAATAACATAATTCAAGCAAGTGTAAATGTTTTCACTCTGCTTTTCTTTTCACGTCAAGCCTTTTCAAAGCAAGCGACTTATGATAAGATAAGCACAGTATGCGTTTAGATAATTTATTAGCCCAAGAAAAAATCAGTCGAAAGGCCATGAAACAAGCCTTACTAAAAGGAGAAATTTTAGTCGATGGTTGCCCAACCCGCTCCCTAGCCCAAAATATCGATACAGGACTACAAGAACTCTTTTTTCAGGACCGAATCATTCGAGGTTATGAGCACACCTATCTTATGCTTCATAAGCCTACTGGTGTCGTTACAGCCAACAAAGACAAGGAACTCCAAACCGTCATGGACCTTCTGTCACCTGACATCCAGTCTGACAAGCTCTATGCCGTCGGCCGACTGGACCGAGATACGACGGGACTCCTCCTCTTGACTGACAACGGTCCCTTGGGCTTTCAACTCCTCCATCCCCAATATCATGTCGATAAGACCTACCAAGTTGAGGTTAATGGACTTCTGACACCTGACCATATCCAAGCCTTTCAAAAGGGAATTGTCTTTTTAGATGGCACTATCTGTAAACCTGCAAGACTAGAGATTCTATCTGCAAGTCCTTCCCTCAGTCAAGCCTCCATCACCATTTCAGAAGGAAAATTTCATCAGGTCAAGAAAATGTTCCTATCGGTTGGTGTTAAGGTCACTGCTCTAAAACGAGTTCAATTCGGTGATTTCACTTTAGACCCAAAACTAGGAGAAGGTCAATATCGTCACTTGAATCCAGAAGAATTAGAGATCATTAAAAACTATTTAGAGATGAGTCGATAAAATAAAAAAGCTTTAAAAATAAAGCTTTTTTAATCTTCTTTAACTCATATGTGTAAGATAATTCCAATAATCCAGTTTAGAGCAGAAAGAACAATGCCTACTATAGCTATAATTTTTTCTGTTTTATAATCAAGTCCAGATTCTTTTTGAAGTGAGTTAGCATACAATAAACTGGTAATACTTAAACCAATACCCCCCCACGAAAATAACAAACCAAGAATAATCGACAAGATACCCAGAAAAAGTGGATTTTTCTTCTTTTCTTTCATGTTCTAAGAACTCCTTAAATTTTATACAAATTAATTATGGTATAAAACAATAGCTTCATCCTATCATTCAACTGCTTTTGAAATAAGATTAGCTAGTCTTCACTTTCCCTTTCCAAGAATCCAAGCCATAAGAAAGGATATAAATCTCAGAAAAACCTTGTTTTTTCAAGTAAAGGGCTGCATTTGTCACACGTTGCGCACGTTGGTTTTCATAAAGAAGGACAGGTTTATCCTTACGAAGGGCTGCAAGACTAGTCTTCAACTGACTTGAAGGAATATTGCGGGCACCAAGGATATGTTTTCTATGGAATTCAGCTGGGTCGCGCAAATCAATTAATTGGCCAGTTCGAATCAAGGCCTCAAACTCTGCATTGTCCACAATCTTAGCTGCACGGCGAATACGAAGATAGTTAAAGCCCATCCACGCTAACATTGCTAGTATAAGTATCCACAAAATCCAAGTAACCATTAATTCTTTTCTCCATTTTTCTCAATATAATCCAATTCCACCTTGTGCTCTCTGCGAAGAACCGCTTCTGCTTCTAGATAGTCTAATTTGTCCATCAACCCTGCGTCATAAATCCGAGAGAGTTCCAACTTCATCAGTTCAATATCATATAAGCGTTTTCCCATGTAAACAATAATACCAAATCGTTTGAGGAATTGCTGCACATCATAGAATGTTTTCATAAGACTCATTCTAGCAAAATTTTGTCTTTTTTTCAAGAAGAGACTCACACAATGCTCCTGATTTTCCTATCTTCTTTGGCGATTCTGACGCAAGTGTGGTACAATAAAAACATGAGAATTCAACAATTACACTATATTATCAAAATCGTCGAAACTGGCTCCATGAATGAGGCAGCCAAGCAACTCTTTATCACTCAGCCAAGTCTTTCCAATGCAGTGAGAGATTTGGAAAATGAAATGGGCATTGAAATCTTTATCCGCAATCCCAAGGGCATTACCTTGACCCGTGATGGGATGGAGTTTCTATCTTATGCCCGTCAGGTTGTCGAGCAAACTCAGCTTCTAGAGGAACGTTATAAAAATCCTGTCGCCCACCGTGAACTTTTTAGCGTTTCATCCCAGCACTATGCCTTTGTGGTCAATGCCTTTGTCTCTCTGCTCAAGAAAAGTGATATGGAGAAATACGAGCTCTTCCTTCGTGAAACTCGGACTTGGGAGATTATCGACGACGTCAAGAACTTCCGTAGTGAGGTCGGTGTCCTATTTTTGAACAGCTACAATCGTGATGTTTTAACCAAGATGCTGGATGACAACCACCTGCTGGCTCACCATCTCTTCACAGCCCAACCCCATATCTTTGTCAGCAAGACCAATCCTCTGGCAAAGAAAGACAAGGTCAAACTGTCTGATTTGGAAAACTTCCCTTATCTCAGCTATGACCAAGGAACTCACAACTCCTTCTACTTCTCTGAAGAGATTCTCTCGCAGGAATACCACAAAAAATCTATCGTGGTCAGTGACCGTGCCACCCTCTTTAATCTCTTGATTGGTTTAGATGGTTATACCATTGCGACAGGGATTTTGAACAGCAACCTCAACGGAGACAATATCGTTTCTATCCCATTGGATATTGACGACTCTATTGAGCTAGTCTATATCCAGCATGAAAAAACCAGCCTATCCAAGATGGGCGAACGCTTTATCGACTATCTACTAGAAGAAGTCCAGTTTAATAGTTGAGAAATAATAAGAACCAATATGTAGGCTAGCAACAACCTGCACATTGGTTCTTTTTATTTATAATTAAAAGTCTCCCCTGCCAGCTTATCAGCTAGCTTGGGAAAAATACTATAAAACTTATGGGCTAGGTTCAACAATATTGGTAGATTAAGTTCTCGTTTGTTTTTTCCTATAATCTTGACAATCTTTTTAGCTACTGCATCTGGTTCTAAGAGAAAGCGATCAACCGACTTGAGATAGGTTCCATCTGGGTCAGCTTGGTCAAAAAATCCTGTGCGGATTGGTCCTGGATTGACTGTTGTCACATGGACTCCATAGGGCATAAGTTCGAGACGCAGAGCATTTGAAAAACCAATGGCCGCAAACTTGGTAGCAGAGTAGAGACTAGACTTACCAGTAGCAATCAAACCTGCCATGCTAACAATATTGATGATATGGCCTTTTCGACTTTCCTTCATTCGAGCCGCAAGGCGACGAGACAGATTCATCAGAGCAAAGGCATTGACCTCAAACATCTGGTGAATGTCTTGGTCGGAAATCTGGTCAAATTCCTCAAAAATCCCGTAACCAGCGTTGTTAATCAAGACATCAATCTTGCCATAGCGGAGATAGAGGTCTGCTACCAGAGTTTCTAGGGCTGAATCATCGGTAATGTCGATTTCAATTAATTCTGCATGGGGATGATTTCCGTAGAGTTGAGCTAATTTTTCCTTATCTCGACCAAGCAAGATGAGCTGGTCTTCTGGTAAAAGTTTGACCATTTCTTGGGCTAGACCACCGCTAGCTCCTGTAATAAGAATAGTAGGCATACTTATCCTTTCTCAATCTTTTAGATTTCCACCTCTTCCAAGTCTTTGACCACATGGACGTTTTCAAAGACACTAGCAGCGTCTTTCTTGAGTTTGCTGATATCTTTTGAGAGAAAACGAGCACTGATGTGGTTGAGTAAGAGGCGTTTAGCACCTGCTTCTACCGCTACTTGTGCAGCTTGCATGTTAGTAGAGTGACCATGATTACGAGCAATTATTTCATCGCCCTTGCCATAAGTCGATTCATGAACCAGGACATCAGCATTGACAGCCAGACGCACACTAGCACTAGTTTTGCGGGTGTCACCCAGAATGGTGATAATCTTACCCGGACGGGGAGCTGAGATATAGTCTGCTGCCTTGATTTCAGTACCGTCTTCAAGAATAACGTCCTGACCGTTTTTAATTTTTCCAAAAAGTGGGCCAAATGGGACACCAGCAGCCTTGAGTTTTTCAGCATCCAGCGTTCCTTCTAGGTCCTTTTGTATGACACGATAACCAACACAGAAAATAGTGTGGTCCAGCTCTTCTGCATACACCGTGAATTTATCAGTCTCAAGGATTTTTCCTAGAGAATCTTGGTCAAACTCATGAAAATGAATGCGATAAGGCAGACGAGAACCTGACACACGTAGACTGGTTAAGACAAAAGACTTGATCCCTTGAGGTCCGTAGATGTCCAAATCTGTCTGCTCTTCATTGGCCTGAAAAGCACGGCTAGAAAGGAAACCTGGCAGGCCAAAAATGTGGTCTCCATGCAGATGGGTGATAAAGATTTTGCTGACCTTACGTGGTCGAATTGTGGTTTCCAGAATGCGATTTTGCGTACCTTCTCCACAGTCAAAGAGCCAGACTTCGTTAATCTCGTCCAAGAGTTTCAGGGCGAGACTGGAAACGTTGCGGGCTTTAGAGGGCTGACCAGCCCCCGTTCCTAAAAATTGAATATCCATTCGATACTTTCTAATTAATCAATATATAACATGGCTGTGCGGTTTTCCGATCGGAAATAGCGCTTGCCAGAAAAAGCAGTAGCTTCTTGTAATAACTCCTCTTGGCTGTAGCCTTTAAGACGCTTGCGACCATCAGCCAAGCTTTCCAAATCAGTCAAAGCTGTGAGACTCTCCACACTAACAACTTCCTCATCTCCGACAGCCTTCATGTAAATCTTACCAGACTCTTCAAAGACTAGTTGATGGGGAAAAATTTGCGCAATTTCAAAGAGCAAGTCATCTGAAATCTTCTCCTCATTTTCAGAGAAAATTCGACCAAGACCCTCACTCTCATAGCAGAAACCAAAGGATTTACCAGACAGATTAAGCCGAACAAAGGGCTTATTTTCTAGGGTGAAACTTGGCTCAGTATTGTAAAGATTCAGTTCCTGACTGAGTTCCGCAAAATAATCCGTCGCAGCCTCAGGACTCTTTTTCTGGTAGAGTTCAGCAAAGTAGGCATTGACCACGCTAGGCGGAGGAGTGATCAGTGCCAACTGCTCTTGCTCTGTTCTACCAGCTAGAAGTTGATCCAGATAGACCTTATCCAGACTTGTATAGCCCCCATATTTTAGAGCTAAGGTTTTGATATCAGTCATAAAATTCGTCTAACCTCCATTTATTTTTCTCGGAAATGTAGCCTGTAATGACTTCGCCGTCTTCCTGATAATCACGTTCTTCAAGAATCGCAACACTTTCTAAATCATGAATCTTGTAAGACTTTGAAAAAGGCACGCGCAGGGTAAAAGATTCAAAAATATTCTTGATTTTCTCTAAAAACAAAGCCTGCAAATTCTCACGACTATCCTCAGACTTGGCAGAAATGAGGGCATAAGGCGTTTGGGTAGGCGTGAAATCTTCCACCAAATCCGCTTTATTATACAGGGTCAGGCGAGGAATATCTTCCATATCCAGGTCTTTCATGATGGACAGAACTGTTTTTTCATGCTCTTCGTGGTAAGGATTGCTGGCATCGATAACATGAACCAGAAGATCAACATGCTTACTTTCTTCCAAGGTTGACTTGAAACTGGATACCAACTCTGTCGGCAAATCTTGGATAAAGCCAACTGTATCTGTCAAAGTTACTT
>NZ_CAUQCP010000057.1:0-9203 GCF_963516575.1 uncultured Streptococcus sp. | reverse complement strand
TTATCAGACTAACTTCCACTTGGATTAGCGGTGGAACTTAGTTTGGGAATTTACCGTCAAGGGAAAAGTTTGCCAGCCCTCCTTTGATAAGGTATAATAATAACAAGAAAACAATCGAAGGAGATCGCATGTTTTATACTTATTTACGTGGATTGGTTGTCTTGCTCCTATGGTCCATCAATGGCAATGCCCACTATCATAATACTGATAAAATTCCTAATCAAGATGAAAATTATATTTTGGTTGCGCCTCACCGCACTTGGTGGGATCCAGTTTACATGGCTTTTGCGACCAAGCCAAAACAATTCATCTTTATGGCCAAAAAAGAGCTCTTTACCAACCGTATCTTTGGCTGGTGGATTCGTATGTGTGGTGCCTTTCCTATCGACCGTGAAAATCCTAGCGCTTCAGCCATCAAATACCCTATCAATGTTCTCAAAAAAAGTGATCGCTCTCTCATCATGTTTCCAAGTGGGAGCCGTCACTCAAATGATGTCAAGGGTGGCGTAGCCTTGATTGCCAAAATGGCCAAGGTCCGTATCATGCCTGTTACCTACACAGGTCCCATGACTTTGAAGGGCTTAGTTAGCCGTGAACGTGTCGATATGAACTTTGGAAATCCAATCGATATCTCAGATATCAAAAAAATGAATGATGAAGGCATTGAAACAGTCGCCAATCGCATCCAAGCAGAATTCCAACGTCTGGACCAAGAAACGAAACAATGGCACAATGATAAAAAACCAAACCCACTCTGGTGGCTTATCCGCATCCCTGCCCTCATCCTTGCCATTATCCTCGCTATCCTAACCATCATCTTTAGCTTCATCGCAAGCTTCGTCTGGAATCCAGATAAAAAGAGAGAAAAACTTAG
Source organism: uncultured Streptococcus sp. (assembly GCF_963516575.1). Taxonomy (GTDB): domain Bacteria; phylum Bacillota; class Bacilli; order Lactobacillales; family Streptococcaceae; genus Streptococcus. The sequence goes on along the minus strand of NZ_CAUQCP010000057.1, from coordinate 8,329 downwards.
TTAAATAAATACAACAATCCCTTGGCAAAAGCCAAGGGATAACTCTTTTATTCGATTTTCCATTTTTGGGCCAACCAGCTAGAAAAGGCTAAAAATCGTTCAGGCACTTGTTCATGGTGCCCATAAGGGTCAAAGACAAACTGACCGTTCGGATAGCATTTCTGAAGACTGGTATGGATTTGCTCAGCATAGACTGGTGCTTGAGCCAAGCGATTAGTGTGATAGGCTCCTTCTGTTTGACCATTCTGTAAATACAGCAAACAGTCCAAATTTTTCACATTTTCTTCCTTGCAGTAAGTCACAAAATCAGGATACCAAAAGGAACCGCAGATGGAGAAGACACAGGAAACCTTGTCAAAACTGAAAAGACTGTAGACTGCCGCCAAACCACCTAGTGAGTAGCCTCCATAGGCAAGACGAGTTTCGTCCAGGCGATAAAGTGACTGCAACTTGTCTAAAAGACCTCCAAATAAATGATCATGATAGACGTTGGCCTGACCTCCAAAATCTGGAGCTTCATCTCTCAGAGCCGATGTCGCCCAGGGAGTATAATCGTCTAAGCGATTTTTAGAGGTCAATCCCACTAAAATCACAGATTCAGAAAGGGACGATAGGAAATCTAAGTTCCCATCATTCAATAAAATAGCCGGATAGGTTTGATTGGGGTCGTAGTTAGAAGGAAGGCTGATTTTGACTTGGATTCCTTCCCAATCAAACTCATTATTTATTGATAAAGTCATTGATTTTCTCAAGGGAATCAATCACTGCTGGACCATAGTCCATCAATTCATCGTAAGAGATGGTCATGATTTTTTGATTCTTAATAGCAGGAACGCCTTCCAAAACAGCATTTGCCTTCATCAACTCTACTGCTTTTTCATCCAATTTTTTATTGCGATCGCTGGTTACATAGATAATCAATTCAGGATCCATTGACACGAGATTTTCCAAGGTCAAACCTGATGTCCCCGTAGCAACGTTGGTATAACCAAGTTGGTTCAGCAAACTTTCTTGCAAAGCAGATTTGTAGGCACCGAAGGTTTCATCATTATAAGCAACCATAATCAAAGCCTTTTTCTTTTCACCTTGGCTTACTGGGTTTGCTTTCTTAACAGCGTCAATTTTAGTTTGTAATTGGGCTGCGTATTCATTAGCCTTGTCCTGAACATTAAAAATCATTCCAAGATTTTTGACATCTTCTACGATATTCCCCAAATCTTGCTGAATCGTTGAGAGAGAAGCTTTTTGAGTATAGACTGGGATTTTGTTTTCATTCCAAGTGCTAACTGTCCCCAAGGATTTTTCAGAAAACATCATGTTTCGACCCATCACAGCTTCTGGCTCATAAGAAAGGACTGTCTCTTGTGACACTGTTTTTTTATCCCCGATTTGAGGAATAGTTGCAATAGCGTCCTTATATTTGTCCGTCACAGCATTATCAGGGTTGAGCATGCCAACAATTTTATCCTTCAACCCCAACTCCAATAAGATTTCAGTGGTTGAAAGATTGTTGGTGATAACTTTTTCAGGTGCCTTGTCAAAGACTTGTTCGACTTCATTCCCTTTCGCATCATAGGTTTTGACCGTTAGTGGATAAGTCGTCTCTGTACTGGCCTTTTGACTTGTTTCTGTACTAGACTGTGTGGTAGCTTTTTCTGTAGTAGTGTTACCACAAGCTGCCAAAGTTAAGGTAGCTACTGTTACCAGTAAAATACTGAGTGTTTTTTTCATTTTGTTTTCCTTTTCATTCTTATAAATAGTGAATCATGGCTTGCTGATCCTCGGTCCAAGTAACCTGACTTTGAACTCCGTATACAGTTTGCAATGACTCAGGGGTGATGGTCTCCTTTGGAGTCCCTTGGTAAAGGATTTCTCCCTCTTTCATTAGATAGAGATAATCCGAATAGCGACAAGCAAGTTGAATATCATGCAGGACAGCTAGAACATTGATATTTAGATTTTTCACAATGGCCAACAAGTCTAGCTGATACTTGATATCCAAGTGATTGGTTGGTTCGTCCAGGAGCAAGAGAGTCGGTTCTTGCGCCAAGGCGCGGGCTAGTAAGACTCGCTGTTTCTCTCCCCCTGACAGAGACGAATAGAGACGAGTTTTCTTCTCAAGCATATCCACCTTAACGAGGGCATCTTGAACGAGGGCATAATCCCTTTCCTTTTCCTTCTGTAAAAAAGAGAGGTGGGGAGTTCTTCCCAGCAAGACGATTTCCTCAACTGTACAATCAAACTGCAATTGATTAAACTGGGTGACAACTGCCATTTGCTTGGCTGTTTCTTTGATTGACCACTGCTCCAGAGGCTTTCCATCTAGGCTTATCAAGCCTTTGTCCGCCTTTTCCTGACGATAGAGGAGTTTAAGCAGGCTGGTTTTTCCACTTCCATTTGGCCCTAATATCGTGTGAAATTGATTCCCTTTAACCTTAAGAGAGACTCCTTTGAGGATTTTTTTCTCCCCTAGTCCAAAATGGATGTCCTGACAAATCAAATCCATATCAACCCCTCACCTCCCTTCGCCTACCTCCAACAATGTAGATAAAGAAGGGAGCACTTACTAAGGCTGTGAAAATACCAATAGGAAGCTCTGCGTTTGGAATGATGATACGAGAGAGTACGTCTGCCCAGATGACAAAGAGGGCACCTAGCAAGGTTGCAACAGGAAAAAGCCTCTTGTAACTCGTTCCTACTAATCCTCGTGCTAAGTGAGGAGTAATCAGACCGACAAATCCAATAATCCCACAGGTTGCCACTAAGACTGCTGTCAGCACAGCCACCATTGTCACATAAAGATACCAATAAAAGCGTAAGGGAATCCCCAAAGTTAAAGCAGCCTCATCTCCCATCATCATCGCATTGAAAACACGATACTGAGTAGAGAAAAATAGAAAGGCTATTCCTACTACCATAGTTGGCAGGACCAAGTCTGCCCAGGAAGTCCCAGCGAGCGAGCCCATGGTCCAAAACTTAATGGTCATCACACTGTCCGCATTAGCGCCAACTGAGATAATAAAGTTTGAAAAAGCCAGAAAGAGAGCGTTGACCACCGTTCCTGATAAGATCAGACTGGAAGTCGTCATCCTTCCCTGCATAGAGGCAATGATGAGGACAGCAATTGTTGCCAAAATAGCTCCAAGAAAAGCTCCAAGGCTAATCATCACTTTTAAACCAAGAATGATGCTCAAGGTTGCCCCTAAAGTTGCACCCGCAGATATTCCTAAGACATAGGGCTCAGCGATGGGATTGTTCACTGTAGACTGCATCACGCTACCACACATAGAAAGACCAGCCCCCACTATCAAACCTAACAATACTCGGGGGAATCTCATGTTCCATACAATGGCAAGAGTAGACTTGGAAACCTCTCCTATCTCAAGAGGAATCCCCAATCTATTCAAAATAATCCGATAGGTATCTCCTAGATCAATCGCAACGGATCCCATTGAAACTGCTAGAAAGAGAGAAATCCCTAAAATACCTAGCAAAATAACTAAAAGTAACACAAATTGCTGGTCTTGTCGGCTTCCAGAAAATTTGGAAAGCATGCAAACCTCCTTTGATAGAATCTTAAAAATTTAGAAAATTCTCATGAAAAGTATACCATATTTTCAACAATGTAACAAGATGAGAACAAATGAATATAGTTGGTTTTATAGTGCTAGGAACCGTAAGTAAAGATAATACTTGAGTATATCGAGGTAAGGCGACAACGTAAAAAGCCCTCTGAAAATCAGAGAGCTGATTTGAGCCCGGGCTAAAATCCTAGTGAAACAAAAAAATCTACACGATCAGAAAAGTCTCTATCGTGCCATTTTCATACATGATGTATAGTCCAAGTAGAATGAATACTAAGGGCACAATGATTCGCTCGTATTTTTCAATTGTCTCGAATATTAAGGGAATAGAGGATAACACCCGGCTAATCTCGCATAAGATAATTATGCCGATTACAAACACAAGCAAGGCCACGAGGGTCTGTGACCAATCTAACGAAGCAAAATAAGGTATATAGATACCTAAATTATCTCCGCCAGACGCAATTGTCAGCAATGTAACTGTCCAAAACAGTTGATTTGCCTTGCTTTGTTCTAATCTTTCAATAATTTCTTCCTCTTCTTCCTCTTCTTCCTCACCTTCTCCAACAATTGCAAAGCGAATCCCTAAATAGATAGGGATTAAACCAAGCAATCCAACCATCCATTCTTCAGGCACGAAATTAACGACATAAGCAGCAACTAAACTCGCCCCTACAAGTAAGCCTGTGCCTAGATATTGCCCCGCATAAATATGCCATTTTTGTTTATTCTGTGATAGCTGTGCAAATAAAATAAATAAAATAATTAAATAATCGATACTGGTAGAAATATAAACACCAATAGCAGATATGATTGTCTGTCCCATAAAAACCTCCTGTATTGGTCAGTAATAAATCAGCAGATTTTAGGAGAGCACAGACACATTAATTTAGCTATCGCTAGTGGGTAATTTCGAACATAGGAAAGCATTTTACTCCTCCTCAAAACGTAGTTACAAAGTAATTTCTAACTGGAATTCGGTGACTACTTCCATGTAAAGTATAACATACTATACTTTACTTCGTAAAGTGTGGGCTCTCCGAAGGGGCTTGCAGACAGCTACTCGGCTTTTCAAGCCGAGTAGCTGCGCACCCTTATGGTGTAATTAGCTGATACCATTTGAGGTTTTTGTAGTCTCCAAAATTGTGACCGATAAAACCTCAATAAAAAAGCCCTCTGAAGTCAGAGAGCTGATTTGAGATTAGGGTAAAATCCTAGTGAAAAAGATGAAACTCCTTGTGTTCATCGAACACTGTGTCATTTCCCTATTTTCATACGGATTTCTTACGCCCTTAGCATCATAATTCTTGCTAGATAAACCGTTTATAGACTAGGCGACGAGGCGAAGGTTGTACTAATGGTACATCGAGCCGAAGCCAACGAAGTATAGAAACGGTTTAGACGCAAGATTAGCGACGAAGTCCTAGAGAGTTGATCAACTCACGGTAACGGTTAACGTCGTTTTTACGCAAGTATGCAAGCAAGTTACGACGGCGACCGATTTTCTTCATCAATCCACGGTAAGTAGCGTGGTCTTTTTTGTGTTGTTTGATGTGTTCGTTAAGGTGGTTGATTTCCCAAGTAAGGACAGCAACTTGAACCTCTACTGAACCTGTATCACCTTCGTGACGTGCATATTGTGCGATGATTTCATTTTTTTTCTCTTTTGAGATTGCCATGATGTTTCTCCTTTTTATTTGGCTTCATCCGAGTGACAGGTTGGCATGCCTGTAACCAAGAAGAAGTTATTTGTCTTTACGACAATCCCTATTCTACCAATAACTAACATCTTTGTCAACAGATTTACTTTCTTTCTCTTTGCTTCACTAACACAATTAAGATTGTCAATTTCTGCTAATATTACCATAGCTGATTACCAACGCCTTTCCAACAAGGAAATTCAAAAAAATCTACAAATATCTTGAAAATTTTCACAATCATGCTATAATAATCCATAGAGACAAGTCACTTAGTCCCTTTCTACTAGAGAGTGCGTGGTTGCTGAAAACGCATAGAAAGCCTAAACTGATACTACTCTTGAGTTTTTTTATGAAAACATAAAACGGTGGCCACGTTAGAGCCAATCAGAGGTGTCCCTCTTTTTTGAGGAACATAAATGAAGGTGGAACCACGTTGCGACGTCCTTTCGAGGATGTCGCAATTTTTTATGAGGAGGCTAACTATGGAGTTGCAAGAATTAGTGGAGCGCAGTTGTGCAATCCGACAAGCTTATCACAAACTGGAAGTTAAGCATCATGATTCCAAGTGGACGGTAGAAGAAGACCTCTTGGCTTTGTCTAATGATATTGGAAATTTCCAACGACTAGTGATGACCAAGCAAGGACGCTACTATGATGAAACACCTTACACACTGGAACAAAAACTTTCAGAAAATATCTGGTGGCTAGTAGAACTTTCTCAACGTCTGGATATAGACATTCTGACGGAAATGGAAAACTTCCTCTCTGATAAAGAAAAGCAATTGAACATTAAGACTAGGAAGTAGTCTGCAAAAAAGTCAATGCTTAGAAACTATGAAATAATAATAAGGAGAACATCATGATTAACATTACTTTCCCAGATGGCGCTGTTCGTGAATTCGAATCTGGCGTTACAACTTTTGAAATTGCCCAATCTATCAGCAATTCCCTAGCTAAAAAGGCCTTGGCTGGTAAATTCAACGGCAAACTCATCGACACTACTCGTGCTATCACTGAAGATGGAAGCATCGAAATCGTGACACCTGATCACGAAGATGCCCTTCCAATCTTGCGTCACTCAGCAGCTCACTTGTTTGCCCAAGCAGCTCGTCGTCTTTTCCCAGACATTCACTTGGGAGTTGGTCCAGCCATCGAAGATGGTTTCTACTACGATACTGACAACACAGCTGGTCAAATCTCTAACGAAGACCTTCCTCGTATCGAAGAAGAAATGCAAAAAATCGTCAAAGAAAACTTCCCATCAATCCGTGAAGAAGTTACTAAAGACGAGGCACGTGAAATCTTCAAGAATGACCCTTACAAGTTGGAATTGATTGAAGAACACTCTGAAGACGAGGGCGGTTTGACTATCTACCGTCAGGGTGAATACGTGGACCTTTGCCGTGGTCCTCACGTCCCATCAACAGGCCGTATCCAAATCTTCCACCTTCTTAACGTAGCTGGTGCTTACTGGCGTGGAAATAGCGACAACGCTATGATGCAACGTATCTATGGTACAGCTTGGTTTGACAAGAAAGACTTGAAAAACTACCTTCAAATGCGTGAAGAAGCTAAGGAACGTGACCACCGTAAACTTGGTAAAGAGCTTGATTTATTCATGATTTCTCAAGAGGTTGGACAAGGACTTCCATTCTGGTTGCCAAATGGTGCAACTATCCGTCGTGAATTGGAACGCTACATCGTAGACAAAGAGTTGGCTTCTGGTTACCAACACGTCTACACTCCACCGCTTGCTTCTGTTGAACTTTACAAGACTTCTGGTCACTGGGATCATTACCAAGAAGACATGTTCCCAACTATGGACATGGGTGACGGGGAAGAATTTGTCCTTCGTCCAATGAACTGCCCACACCACATCCAAGTCTTCAAACACCATGTTCACTCATACCGTGAGTTGCCAATCCGTATCGCTGAAATCGGTATGATGCACCGCTATGAGAAATCAGGTGCTCTAACAGGTCTTCAACGCGTGCGTGAGATGTCGCTCAACGACGGTCACCTCTTCGTTACTCCAGAACAAATCCAAGAAGAGTTCCAACGCGCCCTTCAGTTGATTATCGATGTTTATGAAGATTTCAACTTGAATGAATACCGCTTCCGCCTCTCTCTTCGTGACCCAGAGGACAAGGAAAAATACTTCGATAACGACCAAATGTGGGAAAATGCCCAAACTATGCTTCGTGCAGCTCTTGATGAAATGGGTGTGGACTACTTTGAAGCCGAAGGTGAAGCAGCCTTCTACGGACCAAAATTGGATATCCAGGTTAAGACTGCCCTTGGTAAAGAAGAAACCCTTTCTACTATCCAGCTTGACTTCTTGCTTCCAGAACGCTTCGACCTTAAATACATCGGAGCTGATGGTGAAGAGCACCGTCCAGTTATGATCCACCGTGGGGTTATCTCAACTATGGAACGCTTCACAGCTATCTTGATTGAGAACTACAAGGGTGCCTTCCCAACATGGCTTGCACCACACCAAGTAACCCTCATCCCAGTATCTAACGAAAAACACGTGGACTACGCATGGGAAGTAGCTAAAAAACTCCGTGACCGTGGTGTCCGTGCAGACGTAGATGAACGCAATGAAAAAATGCAGTTCAAGATCCGTGCTTCACAAACCAGCAAGATTCCTTACCAATTGATCGTTGGGGACAAGGAAATGGAAGACGGAACAGTAAACGTTCGTCGCTACGGCCAAAAAGAAACACAAACTGTCTCAGTTGATGACTTTGTTCAAGCTATCCTAGCTGATATCGCCAACAAATCACGCGTTGAGAAATAAAACAATCACAGTCTGAGAAACATTTTCAGAGCCAGAAAAAGCAACAACTATTTCAGCTGTTGCTTTTTATATTTTTACTCAATGAAAATCAAAAAGCAAACTAGGAAGCTAGCCGCAAGCTGTACTTGAGTACGGTAAGGCGACGCTGACGTGGTTTGAATTTGATTTTCGAAGAGTATTATTTAATCCGAGCTAGTAGTGATTGACCAAACCACCACACAAGATTTGCTTTCATGAGTTAG
>NZ_CAUQCP010000056.1:0-9272 GCF_963516575.1 uncultured Streptococcus sp. | reverse complement strand
TTAACAATTCCGATGGTTTTTTCCTAGCTGATTTCCTATCCAAATATTGATTTTCCGGCGAAAATTGCCAGTAACTAAAATCATATTTCATTTGTTTTCTCCTAATTTTTGGTTAAATAATAATGATTATTCTGCATTCCTTACTGAATCTGTTTTTCTTAAAATAATAGGCTAGGTGTTTCATTATGATGAGGGCGAGCACACTTTTCAACCTTAATATATAAATCCTTTAGAAGATTGATACTTATCAATACTGCTTCACCAGCATTTAATTTTTTTATTTAGTTGTTGATTTAATATTTTCTAAAATAATATCTTTAACGATTTTCAGATCCGCTTCAATTTTCTTAATATCCGTTCTTATATAATTAATCAACTCTTTACTAGATACATGTTTTTTTATATGAGCATAATCATAATAATCTTTTTTACCATATGTTTTCCATTTTTTTCTTGAAGATGATTTTTCTAAAATTGGATTATCCTCTAGATTGAAATTATACAAACAAGTTTTCTCTTTTATACTATCACATATTCTTTCTAAATCACCTAATTTTGCTTTATCTTCAAGAGAAAAATTAACCTTATGTCTATACTGTTTTCCTTGTATCTGAATATCAAATGATGACGTAGTACCTTCGATAGGAAGATAAATCCCAAAATGATGAGCTCCTCTTATCCTACCAGAGTATGTTTTATATCCTAAATCAGAAATCTTATTCTCTAAATTCGTATAATGAGTCTTCTCTATAAGCGACCTTAATCTCATACCTTCAAGGACTTTATTAATAGACTCTTCAAAATAGTATGATTCACCATAACTTACCATTCCAATAAACTCTTCTATATTCTCCATATAATCAATATAATCTGTTAAGAATAATCTAAAAGTCTCATCTACTTTATCAAGCAAATCACGATAATAGTAAATTAGCTCACCATAACTTTTTCTAAACCAACTACCAGGCAAATCAAATCCAGGGTTAACTAAACTAAGAAGTATCCCTTTAGCATTAGAATCTTTTTCAGAATAACGAATTAATTGACTTTTGTCTGGTAAAGACTTAACCTTATTTTCTATAAAAATAACATGAGTCCTTCTATCCTCATCAATAACCTCGATAGTTAAATCAATCGAATTTTTTTCTCTGTAAACCTTTAAATCTGTATATTTTTTATTAATATCAATAACATTACTAAAAAACTTATGATTAATAAATTCAGACTTCTCCAGAACAACAGCAAATAGATTGCTGTGATATAATTCTAAATTGCTTAGTGACAGTTGATAATTCAGTGTATTTTCTATTTTATTCCTAAGTGTTAGTAACTCATTATAATTTTCCATTTAACAACTCCTTTACTATGATAATTAATGTAATGTACTTGTTTTTATTATATCATAAGATAAATTAATCAGTTTATTGAAAATTTAATTTAAATAAAAGAAGACAAATACACTTTAGACAACGTATTCATCTCCTTATTAAAAACTATTCATCAACTTCGAATTTAGGTAAACTATTTATTAAATCAACTGTTTGGATAGTTACATTAATAATTCTCAATAGCAACTTGAAGATATACTTTTCATCACCACTATAATCATTTGAATCATCAGTGATTACAGATTTTTTATCAGTTTTGACTTGATACTAATCTATAATCCATCCAATAGCAGAGCACCCATTTACAACATATTCATAGGCCTTTTCGGGGATATTACTAATAGTGATATCACTATTAAATATGATTACGGATAAGTCATTCACTGATTTACCATTTTCATCACGTTTATTAGCAAACTTCATTTTAGTTACCTTATAAGATAGTTTATCTGCTCTATCAACAATTACATCTTCATAAACAGGAACGTCTTCATAATGAAGGTGTATATCGGATAATCTTCTCCCAGTTTCAATATATAAAACTTTGTTTTTTCTACATTATTATATTTATGGTAAATTATCACTAAAATCAAGTAATTTTGAGAGATAAATCCTCAATTTTTACATATATAACCCTTTTAAAAATCGAGAGGTTATCAAAGGGTTATCACTTTTTTAGTTTTCGGAGCTTATGTAATTAAGAAAGACGAACTACTGTATCACAAAGATGATGTACAGTTTAACAACAAATGTACAGTTTCTTCATTCCTGGACAATTTCTTTTTCTATTCTGAAGATATTATTTCTAGATATTTAAAAATAACCAAACAAATTAAATATTATTTCTAAATATTTGAAAATAATCTTTATTTGTATTATACTGTCTTTGAGGTATATATTATGAACTATATTAAAAGACCACATTATTTAGATTTTTTAAGAAGACATCGTGATCGACAAATCATCAAAGTTGTGAGCGGAGTGAGACGAGCTGGTAAATCTGTTCTCTTTCAACTCTATAAAGAAGAGTTAATAGCAACTGGAGTCGACGAAGATCAAATCATATCCATCAATTTTGAAGATCTAAGTTATTATGACCTGCGACATTTTCAAACATTATTTGCTTATATAAAAGAGCAGTTGGTTGAAGATAAAACATACTATATCTTTTTAGATGAAATTCAACATGTTGAAAAATTTGAATTGGTAACAGATAGCCTATTCATCTTACCAAATGTTGACCTCTATTTGACTGGTTCTAACGCCTACTTTATGAGTAGCCAATTAGCTACAAATTTGACTGGTCGGTATGTTGAGATAGAGGTTCTTCCTTTGTCATTTGAAGAATACCTATCAGGTCAATCTCTCACAGAGAATCTGAATACAACAGAAATTTTTAACAATTATCTCTTTAGTGCTTTCCCTTACTTATTGCAAACATCATCTTACGCTGAAAAAATTGACTATCTCAGAGGAATATATAACTCCATACTGTTAAATGATATTGTCACTAGATTGGGAAATCCAAATCCTACTATTATTGAGCGCATTGTCCGAACCCTTCTCAGTAGTACAGGTAGCTTAATATCAACAAATAAGATTCGCAATACCCTGGTCAGCCAAAATGTTTCAATATCCCATAATACTTTGGAAAATTATTTGACAACTTTGACAGATAGTTTACTTTTTTATTCCGTTCCACGTTTTGATGTAAAAGGTAGAGCATTATTGCAACGTTTGGAAAAATATTATCCAGTTGATTTAGGTTTACGACATCTCTTATTACCAGACCACAAAGAAGACATTGGGCATATCTTGGAAAATATTGTATATTTGGAATTGAGACGTAGATATTCACAAGTATATGTTGGTAATTTAGATAAATATGAGGTTGATTTTGTTGTTGTAACTGATCTTGGTCACTACGCTTATTATCAGGTCAGTGAAACAACACTTGCTCCAGAAACACTAGAAAGAGAACTTAGACCACTAGAAGCCATTAAAGATCAATTCCCAAAATATCTATTAACAATGGATACAATTCAGCCAACAGCAAATTACAATGGAATTGAGAAAAAAAATATCATAGATTGGTTACTAGAAAAGTAAATAAGTATAAATCATATAGCTAACTAGATTTGTAACAGTCTGTTATCAATGATTCTCCCTAAAACCTAACAAAATATATGGAAAAAACATCAAAATGCTGAACTATCAAAGTTTGGAATTATCCAATCCGATGAACAATATGTCTTTACTTATATCGATATGAAGGGTAATGTTAATAGCCCTCTACACTCTGACTATCTTAATAATAAAATGAAATCTGTCAAACGTCGTCATCCAGAACTTAAACATGCTACACCTCATAAATTACGACATACAGGAGCGACACTTGCTAAAAAGGCATGAATGAGCTTAGAAGCCATTTCTGAAGCATTAACTCATAGCGATACAATTACAACTAAAACTTATGTTAATGCTTCAAACATAGTTCCATTATCTGCTGGACAAGTTGCCTACCAACATCTTAAAAACAAGTAGGGTAATTTTAGGGCAAATTTTTTTAGAAAGTATAGAAAAAAGCACCCATAAGGTAAACTTTTGAGTGCTTTGAAACGTTGATATAGTCGTATTGATTAACGTTTACTAAATTGTGATGCTTTACGAGCTTTCTTAAGACCTGGTTGGAAAAACTATGATTTGAATAACCTTCAGTAAATGCTTAAAATCAATGTTTTCCAACTTTTTCAGAAAACAGAATTTCATCTAATTTGAATAAATTTCAGTTGAATGGTGTGAATTTCACCCCAAAAAATCAAAAAAATGAGCTAGAATGTACCGAAAAGTTCACACCACTATTTAGATGATTTTTTATTTTGCCTGTTTTTACCTATGGTCTTACCCACGACAAAAATTATAGAGCCAAAAAACCCTAGTCACACATTTGAACTAGGTTTTTACGTTGCTTTGATTAACAAGATTACCAAATCTTTCAGAATTACATTTTCTATTTTATAGAAAAATATTAATAATAAATTATGTAAATTCAATCTAATTTCTATAAGTTTGCTCCCATTTTTTCATTTCTTCAACGATACTTCTTAGAGCAATACCTTTTTTTGTCATTTTATATTCAACCTGTGGAGGCGATGTCGGTAAAACTTTTCTTGATAAAATACCTTCTTGCTCGAAATCATGTAACCGTTGAGCTAATATTCTAGGATTAATACCTTCTACACTACGCAAAAGACTACCATAATGTATATTACCATTAATAATTTCAGATAAAATCTCAAGAGTAAATTTACCCTTTAGTAAATTCAAGACCCTTCTTGCTGGACAAATTGATTTTTTCAAAGGTTGCATCTTGCAAGTCTCCATTCATTTCCTCCTTTTTTGATAGTTACTATACTTTTTTTCCCTTCTTGTTTTATAAATAATTACATGATAAATTAATTATATCACTTGAAGGGAGAAATTACTATGGACATTATAACTAAGTTTGACCGTATTGAAGATATTCTCGGCAGTCCTGATGGAAGATACTTTGGTAATGGATATACACAAGTAAAATATTTTCAGAAAGTTAAACATATTACTTTTGAAGGAATTGAGTCAGTATTTGAAATCAACTATCCGAAGAGTTGGTCAACTAAGAAAAATATTGAGTCAATAAAACCACATTTTAGCTCTTTAGATTCTATTGTACTTGCTGTGAAACTAGTCAGCGATTTTCTTAGAGAAGAATTAGTCATAGAAGAGGACACAATCAATAATGCTCTAATTTCTAGTTTCTCGGTAAAAGCAGGAAAATCTCTTGTAGAAGATTTGAAAAATGTTACAGCCTGCACACGGTAGTTTAATTCATGATTTTTTAACAGCAGAGACCAACCAGAGAACTGATGAGTTTGGTTTTAAAAATAGAACTTACTTTGCAGAAAGAGTTATTAAGGAATATAGAAAAGTTGTTGGGGACAATTTTCCGATTTTCATTCGCCTATCAAATTTTAAAAGTTATGATCCTACTGCAAAATTAGCAAAAACTTTAGAGGAATTAAAACAAATCATAATACCAATTTCAAATGCAGGTGTTGATATCTTTGACTGCTCTGAAATAAACTATACAGATTCTGCTGTCACTGGAAAATCAGGCAATTTATCATACTGGGTGAAAAAAATTGCAAATAAGCCTACAATAACAACTGGAGGCATAGGTTCACCTGAAATTCTATACAAAGATATTCCAACACTTATTACAGAAATAACATCACAACCTAAAATGTCATATCTTCATTTACAAAGGAAAAAGGCACAAATTTTTTACTCGAATAATTTAGTTTCTGATTTTAAAGAAGGAGGGTTTGATTTACTTGCTTTTGGTCGTCCTCTATTGATAAATGAAAATTGGTTTGATGAAATAACGGAGGAAGATTGATGAAAAAAACAAATACAAAAGCGCCAGCTTATCTACTTTTTATTCTTTCACTAGGATACATTATGGCGGTCCTAGATACAACCGGAGTGGTTCTTGCTGTTCCCCATATTGAAACAGCTATGAGCGTCTCATTAGAGCAATCCATTTGGATTATTAACGCCTATACACTAGCTTTAGGGTCTTTACTCCTACTTTCAGGAAATCTAACAACAAAATATGGTGCTAAACGAATTTTATTAATTGGAATGACAATTTTTACACTATCCTCGTTTGGGTGCTCTTTTTCACCAAATATTGAAACATTAATTATACTTAGATTCATTCAAGGTTTCGGTGCTTCTTTGTTTATGCCAAGTTCATTAGCACTTTTATTCATTTCATACCCCGATTCTACTAAAAGAGCACGTATGTTAGGAATCTGGACAGCAATTATTTCTGTTGCAACCGGTACTGGTTCTTTTATTGGTGGACTAATAATTAACTACTTCGGATGGAGGGGTATTTTCTTGGTCAATATTCCATTTGGAATTTTGACAGTAATTTCAATATTACTTCTCGTGAAAAATAATATTGCCAATCTAAAGACCAGAATTGACATCTTTAGTAATATATTTCTGGTTACAACTATCGGAAGTCTAGTTATTTACCTTGTTGAAGGGAATCAATATGGTTATAGTAACTCAAATCTTTTATTGTTTCTTCTCCTATTTATATTATTTGCTATTGGTTTAGTAGTCCACGATAAAAAAAGTAAAGCACCTATTGTTCCCCACCAACTATTAAAAAATGCTAAGTTTATTGTCTCTAATCTATTAGGTTTAGTAGTTAACATTTCACTATATGGCATTGTTTTGGTGCTAGGACTCTATTTTCAAACTTATTTAAACCTTTCCTCAATGGTTTCTGGACTCCTCATTCTACCAGGAATGATTGTCTTAATTATTGGTAATTTATTTTACGCACGTGCTGTAAAACGATTTTCCGTGGGAAGCCTCGCTACTGTCTCAATTATTTTTGCCATTGTAGGAGCAGCAGGAATTTTTGGAATTGGAGTTCTTTTTCATGAAATTCAACTATACATCCTAATTCCTTTATTTTCTTTAATGAGTCTAGGTATCGGAGTGTTAACTCCAGCAACTACAACCATTCTTATGGAAGCTGCTGGTCAAGAATTATCTGGAATTGCTGGTGCAACTCTAAACGCTAACAAACAGATTGGTGGACTTTTTGGTACAACAATTATGGGGATTGTAACTACTAATTTATCCCATGATTGGAATATAGTCATCGTTATCGCATTTTTGGTTAACGTGATAATGTATATTGCTACTTGGTTAATTGCTAGTCGTTACCTTTATGGAAAAGAATAAAACTAAACAGAACGCAATCAATTTAAAAGTTGATTGCGTTTTATATTATTTCTCAGCACAATTACTCCAATCATCATAATTTGCTTAATAAATAACTCAATTACTTTTGTCGCAAAGATTGTAAAATACCAACTACCTCATAACCTTGATGAAACTGTGAAAAATGCATAAGCGTTAGTTCATATGATAAATTAGATAACACTCGTCGTGTTCCTTGGCTATCCTCAATATTGATTAAACTCCCAAAAGAAGACCGTCATCATAATGAACTAGGCTACTATCAATTGCAATATCTCTTTTGAGTAGCTCTTCACTCATATCCTGAACCTCGCTAGCAATCGTTTCACTAGTCAAATCTTTTAAATCTTTTACTAACTGATAAGTAGTATAGATTGTATTTGATATATAATTAATGGCTTTTATTAGACTTCCTGCGAAACTAAAATCCTAGTTCACGATTGATAATTCCAGCAATCAAATTCATTCGTAATCCAAAGCGTTTACGTAGATTTCGATAGGTTGTTGAAAACATTTTAAACGTTTTTACTTTGGCAAAAATATTCTCAACCTTGATTCTTTCTTTAGGTAGCACATGATTATAGGATTTATCTTCAAGAGTTAGTTGCTTAAGTTTGCTTGATTTCCTCGGAGTTTGCGCTTGTAAATACATCTTTATGATTCCTTGATAACCACTGTCTGCCAAGATTTTACCAGCTTGTCCGATATTTCTGCGACTTATTTTGAACAACTTCATATCGTGGCAATAGTTCACTGAAATATCCAAAGAAACAATTCTCCCTTGGCTTGTGACAATCGCCTGAGCCTTCATAGCATGACATTTCTTTTTACCAGAATAATTGGCTAGTTGATTTTTTTAGGACGATTGATTTTTACCTCTGTTGCATCCACAATCACCGTATCCTCAGCACTAAGATGAGTTTTTGAAATCGTAAAACCATTTTGAATAAGAGTTGCTTCAACCCATTGACTCTGACGGATTAAGTTGCTTTCGTGAATACCAAAATCAGCCGCAATTTGTTCATAAGTGCGGTATTCTCGCATATATTGAAGAGTAGCCATGAGGAGGTCATCTAGGCTTAACTTAGGGGTTCGTCCACCTTTCGCGTGTTTACGTTGATAAGCTGTTTTTAACACAGCTAACATCTCTTCAAAAGTAGTGCGCTGAACACCAACAAGGCGCTTAAATCGTGCATCACTTAATACTTTACTTGATTCATAATTCATAGTTTTATTGTATCATATTTTTGTTTCGCAGGAAGTCTATTACTAATACCAACCTAAGGAAATAAAAAACAATTTCCCGAATTCCTGTTGAACTAACTGATTTACTTCAGTCATGGGAAAAGCAACAAAAAAGAGAACTAGCAAAATTTGGAATTATCCAATCTGATGAACAGTATGTCTTTACTTATATCGATATGAAGAGCAATGTTAACGGTCCACTACACTCTGACTACCTCACGTCATCCAGAACTAACACACGCTACACCTCATAAATTACGACATACAGGAGCGACACTTGCTAAAAAAGCAGGAATGAGCTTAGAAGCCATTTCTGAAGCATTAACTCATAGCGATACCGTTACAACTAAGACTTATGTTAATACTTCAAACATAGTTCCATTATCTGCTGGACAAGTTGCCTACCAACATCTTAAAAATAAGTAGGGTAATTTTAGGGCAAATTTTAGGGCAAACTTTTTAGAAAGTATAGAAAAAAGCACCCATAGGGCAAACCTTTGAGTGCTTTGAAACGTTGATATAATCGTATTGATTAACGTTTTGAGAATTGTGATGCTTTACGAGCTTTCTTAAGACCTGGTTTTTTCTACATCATGATATTTATTGTAAATTATTACTAAAATCAAGTAATTTTAAGAGATAAGTCCTCAATTTTTACATATATAATCCTTTTAAAAATCGAGAGGTTATCAAAGGGTTATCACTTTTTTAGTTTTCGGAGCTTATGTAATTGAGAAATATGAACTACTGTATCATATAGATGATGTACAGTTTAACAACAAATATACAGTTTCTTCGTTCCTGGACAATTTC
>NZ_CAUQCP010000055.1:0-9411 GCF_963516575.1 uncultured Streptococcus sp. | reverse complement strand
ACATTGAGTAATAAAGAATTGCATAAGTAATGCGAAGACTCTTCGGAGTCTTTTTCTTGTGATAAAAGCTCCAAGATTTTGATCTAGTTTTTATAGAAAGAAGGTCTAATTATCAATTAGAAGAGGCCTTAGTACAGGGATTTCAAACACCTGAAGAATACCAATCTTACAAGGAGCTAAAGGAACATTATGAGGAAGTGACGGGGGATTACAGCTTTTCCAAACGAGAACTCACTAGTCAATTTGAAATCGCGCTTCAGAATCATCGAGGTGTGGACTTTGAAGATCATGACAAAGAGGAGTATTTGGACTTAGTTCAAAAGCTAGAGGAATTTGATTCATCTCTTGCCACCCATTACTGTCAGTTGATTGACTAGAAAGGAGAAAGTCATGAATGATTTACTCCTTATCCCAGTAATTTTTTTAGCAGTAGGAGGAATTCTCATTCTTTTATGGAGACTCTTTCTTATTGCCAGTGGACTTTTCCTGATTGGTTTTGTCAGTTTTCTTATTTTCGTTGAGGGCTATGGAATTTATCTGTTCTTTACAGAGACTTAACCTTACACGGCAGATTTAGCTCAAAATGGATTATTTGGTTTTACTTGCTTTAGCATGCTGGACAGGATATAAGTGGAAGAAAGAATAGAAAATAATCTTAACAAGTTCAAAATTTATTCCGCTTTTTAGGACATGAAAAATTTTAGAAATTGATTCTTTCAAATCAAAACTTCTTGACTTTCTTTATAATTGTGAGATAATAAAGAAAATATATAAAGGAATTATATAAAATGGCTATAGCGAATTCAAGTAAAATGGTGACCTTCCAAGCTAATAGAGAATTGATAAATGATGCTATGGAAGTGTTAAAAGAACAAAATCTCTCTCTTTCATCAGCACTCAGATTATTTTTAAAGAATGTTGTCGTAACAAATGAAGTAGATTTACTAAGTGAAGAGGAATTGGAGAAGGAGTATTTATTTAGACAATTACAAGCAGAAGTTCAAGAAAGTTATGCCAAGATTGAGGCTGGAAATTATTTGACAGATGAGGATGTCGTGACACGCTATGGATTATAAAAAATATAGGATTTTGTATTCTCCTAGAGTGATTGATAGTCTGGATAAAATATATCAGTATATAGCAGAGGAAATTGGTTCTGTAGAGGCTGCGAGACGAAAAGTAGCGAATATTAGAAAGGATATTAATCGGCTGGAAATTTTCCCCCAAGCTGGATTTGATGTTGATGAAAAATTTGGGAAGAGATTAGATCCTTACTACCAAACGAGAGGATTGACCTTGAGTAAGGATTACATCGTATTCTATACAATTGTTGATGATACTGTCAGGCTTGCTTATCTACTCCCTTCAAAAAGTGATTACATGAAATTATTTAAGACCGAATCAAGATATGACTGACTCAGGATCTAGATGAGTTATGTTTAGTGACGAATAAAAATCCTAGTTTGGCTCAGCCAGACTAGGATTTTCTAATTCTTCTTTGTCTTCGATAGCCGTTGAGTTTTTTATTTTCCCAGTAGCTATTGAATATTCTCTCTTTATTTTCTCGATTGATTTCTAAAAAGTAAGCATAAATCAAATCAACCCAAAAAAGCATTGGAAGTTGAGAGGAGATACGCTGAATATAGGATGATTGATTGTGACTAGCAACCAGTACAGTTTCAGTATACAATTGGTTTTCTTTGTTTGGTACGCTGGTAAAGAGGACTGTTTTTGCCCCCATTTCTTTAGCATCTAACAAGCTGTCCAGAATAGATTGAGTAGATCCAGATAGTGAAAAGCCTAGAACCAAGCAATTGTCATCCATGATACTAGTAGTCCAAGCAAAGCCATCTTGATCGGTTATAGCTTCACATACCACTCCTAAACGCATAAAGCGTAATTTCATCTCACGAGCGACAAGGCCAGAGCTTCCAGTGCCAAAAAAATAGACTCTTTCAGCATCTTCTATCATATTAGCTATTCGTTCTATTTGATTTTCATTAATTAATTCCTGAGTTTGCTCTCTCATATTGCTATAGCTTCTGAGAACGCCTTGGATAAGAGGATTATGGGTCGATAGCTGAAGATTTTGGTTATCGATTTGATGTTGGTATTGGAAAATAAATTCTCTATAGCCAGTAAAACCACACTTTTTAGCAAAACGGGTCAGAGCAGCTTGAGAAATATGTAGTTTTTGAGCTACGTTTTGTGATGATAAATCATCCTGTATCGTATTGACCTGTAAGAAATAGCGAGCAATTTCTTGCTCTAATTCAGTTAATTCATCAAAGTGGAGATCAATAATAGAGGGAATATCTTGATTGTTCATGGGCTTCCTTTGTATGATTTATATTAAATTAAAAGTCAAAAATTTCTATTGGTTGATATTATTATACCATATAAAATAATGATAATTAAATAAAAAAGAAAAGCTCTTTTAAAAATCAAATAAAGTACTCCTATTTTCCATAATTTTCTTCTCAATTTGTGGTACAATGAAGAATGAGATTTTAAATAGAAATGAGACTGACTTGTATGAGAAAATTTGACAGCCATTCGATTCCGATTCGGCTTAATTTATTGTTTTCAATTGTTATTTTGCTCTTTATGACCATCATTGGTCGCCTGCTTTACATGCAGGTTTTGAACAAGGATTTTTATGAGACAAAACTAGCATCGGCAAGTAAAACAAAGGTGACAACTAGTTCGGCTCGTGGACAAATCTACGATGCAACAGGGAAACCTCTCGTCGAAAACACCATCAAGCAAGTCGTATCTTTTACAAGGAACAACAAGATGACGGCTGCAGATTTGAAAGAAACAGCCAAGAAGTTGCTAGCCTATGTGGGAGTTTCTTCTCCAACATTGACTGACCGACAGTTGGCAGACTACTACCTAGCAGATCAAGATGTCTATAAGAAAGCAGTGGAAAGTTTACCACGTGAGAAACGACTAGATTCTGATGGGAATCAATTATCTGAATCCGAACTTTACAATAACACTGTTGAAAGTATCGATCCAAGTCAATTGACCTACTCGGACGACGAAAAGAAAGAAATTTACCTCTTTAGCCAACTCAATGCAGTAGAAAATTTTGCGACAGGAACCGTTGCGACAGATTCCTTGACAGATACACAGATTGCCTTGATTGCTTCGGCTTCTAAGAATTTACCTGGTATCAGTATTTCAACTTCCTGGGATCGAAAGGTTCTAGAAACTTCGCTTTCTTCTATAGTAGGAAGTGTTTCCAGTGAAAAAGCTGGTCTCCCAGCCGAAGAAGCAGATTCCTATCTTAAAAAAGGTTATTCTTTAAATGACCGTGTTGGGACTTCTTATCTAGAAAAACAATATGAGGAAACCCTGCAAGGAAAACGCTCGGTAAAAGAAATCCATCTAGACAAGTATGGCAACATGGAGAGTGTCGAAAATATCGAAGATGGTACCAAAGGGAACAATATTAAACTAACCATTGATTTGGCCTTTCAAGATAGCGTGGACAATCTTCTTAAGAGTTATTTCAATTCTGAGTTAGGAAATGGAGGAGCCAGATATTCTGAAGGTGTTTATGCAGTTGCTTTGAACCCAAAAACAGGTGCAGTTTTCTCTATGTCAGGGCTTAAACATGATCTGAAAACGGGAGAGCTAACGCCTGATTCCTTGGGAACGGTGACCAATGTCTTTGTTCCAGGTTCGGTTGTCAAGGCTGCAACTATCAGTTCTGGTTGGGAGAATGGAGTCTTATCAGGTAATCAGACCTTGACAGACCAACCGATTGTCTTCCAAGGTTCAGCTCCAATTAATTCTTGGTATACTCAAGCCTACGGTTCATTCCCGATTACAGCTGTGGAAGCCTTGGAGTATTCTTCTAATACCTATATGGTTCAAACGGCTTTGGGCATTATGGGTCAAACCTATCAACCCAATATGTTTGTTTTAACTAACAATTTAGAATCCGCTATGGGGAAACTTCGTTCGACATTTGCTGAATATGGTCTTGGAGCCTCAACAGGCATTGACCTTCCAGATGAGTCAACTGGTTTTATACCAAAAGAGTATAATTTTGCTAATTACATTACCAATGCATTTGGCCAGTTTGATAACTACACTCCTATGCAATTGGCCCAGTATGTTGGAACCATTGCTAACAATGGTGTTCGGATTGCACCCCACATTGTTGAGGGGATTTATGGAAATAACGAACAAGGCGGCTTAGGGGACTTGATCCAGTCTATTGATACCAAGGAAATGAATAAAATTAATATTTCTGAGTCTGATGTTTCCATCCTTCAACAAGGATTTTATCAAGTTTCTCACGGTGGAAGTGCTCTGACAACAGGTCGTGCCTTTTCAAATGGTGCAGCTGTATCCATTAGTGGGAAAACAGGTACAGCCGAAAGTTATGTAGCAGGTGGTCAAAAAGCCAACAATACCAATGCCGTGGCCTATGCCCCATCAGATAATCCTCAAATCGCTGTTGCCGTTGTCTTTCCGCATAACACCAATCTAACAAATGGTGTTGGACCTTCCATTGCACGCGATATTATCAACCTCTATAACCAACACCATCCAATGAATTAGAAAGGAACTTATGCTTTATCCAACACCTATTGCTAAGCTAATTGACAGTTATTCTAAGTTACCGGGTATCGGGATTAAGACGGCTACCCGTCTGGCCTTCTATACTATTGGAATGTCTGATGACGATGTCAATGAATTTGCTAAAAATCTCCTTTCTGCTAAGAGAGAGCTGACCTATTGCTCCATCTGTGGTCGTTTGACTGATGACGATCCTTGCTCTATCTGTACCGATCCGACTCGTGACCAGACGACGATTTTAGTTCTCGAGGATAGTCGAGATGTAGCAGCCATGGAGAATATCCAAGAATACCACGGACTCTATCATGTTTTGCATGGACTCATTTCTCCCATGAATGGCATCAGTCCAGACGATATCAATCTCAAGAGCCTCATGACTCGTCTGATGGATAGTGAAGTTTCAGAGGTAATCGTAGCAACCAATGCCACCGCAGATGGGGAAGCGACATCGATGTATCTTTCTCGTTTGCTCAAGCCAGCTGGAATCAAGGTTACTCGTCTAGCACGAGGACTTGCTGTCGGAGCAGATATCGAGTATGCGGACGAAGTTACACTCTTACGAGCCATTGAAAATCGAACAGAGTTATAAGAGTAGACAAATTAACAAACTTCGTTCATTTATACAAAAATCACGGAGACCGACAGTTGTTTTATCGGTCTCTTTTTAGATTTCTTGAAGACCAGTATCAGGTTCAAGTTTCAAAAAAGAAGCAAATATGATATACTAAAGAACGAGTATTCTATTAGAATTGGAACAAATAATATGAAACAAACGATTATTCTTTTATACGGTGGACGTAGTGCAGAGCGTGAAGTCTCTGTTCTTTCAGCTGAGAGTGTGATGCGTGCGGTCAACTACGACCGTTTCACAGTCAAGACTTTCTTCATCAGCCAGTCGGGTGATTTTATTAAAACGCAAGAATTTAGCCATACTCCAGGTCAAGAGGATCGTCTTATGACCAATGAAACCATTGATTGGGATAAGAAAGTTGCACCAAGTGCTATATACGAAGAGGGAGCAGTGGTCTTTCCAGTCCTTCATGGTCCGATGGGAGAGGATGGCTCTGTTCAAGGATTCTTGGAAGTTTTGAAAATGCCTTACGTCGGTTGTAACATCTTGTCATCTAGTCTTGCCATGGATAAAATCACCACTAAGCGTGTCTTAGAATCTGTCGGGATTGCTCAAGTTCCTTATGTGGCCATTGTCGAAGGTGATGATATGACTGCTAAAATTGCTGAAGTTGAAGAAAAATTGACTTATCCAGTTTTCACAAAACCATCTAACATGGGTTCTAGTGTCGGTATTTCTAAGTCTGAAAATCAAGAGGAACTTCGTCAAGCCTTGAAACTTGCCTTCCAATATGATAGCCGTGTCTTGGTTGAACAAGGGGTAAATGCCCGTGAAATCGAGGTTGGCCTACTGGGTAACTACGATGTTAAAAGCACGCTTCCAGGAGAAGTAGTTAAGGATGTTGCCTTTTATGACTATGATGCCAAGTATATTGATAACAAGATTACCATGGATATCCCAGCTAAAATCAGTGATGATGTGGTAGCTGTCATGCGTCAGAATGCAGAAACTGCCTTCCGTGCTATTGGTGGTTTAGGTCTATCTCGTTGTGATTTCTTCTATACAGATAAGGGAGAGATTTTCCTAAACGAGCTCAATACCATGCCAGGTTTCACCCAGTGGTCTATGTACCCACTACTTTGGGACAATATGGGAATCAGCTACCCAGAACTAATCGAGCGTTTGGTTGACCTTGCCAAAGAAAGTTTTGACAAGCGCGAAGCGCATTTGCTATAAAAATGAAAGAGAGGGTAGAAGCCAGAACCATCACTGCAAGGTGATTAGAGTTCTTGGACTTCAACCCTTTTTAAAGGAGTAGAAATGAAATTAACAATTCATGAAGTGGCCAAAGTTGTCGGAGCTAAAAATGATATCAGCATCTTTGAGGACACCCAGTTAGAAAAAGCTGAGTTTGATAGTCGTTTGATTGCTACAGGGGACTTGTTTGTGCCCCTCAAAGGTGCGCGTGATGGTCATGACTTTATTGAAACAGCCTTTGAAAATGGTGCAGTAGTAACCTTGTCTGAGAAAGAGGTCGCAAATCATCCTTATATTTTAGTAGATGATGTTTTGACTGCCTTTCAACAACTAGCTGCCTACTATCTTGAGAAAACGGCTGTTGATGTCTTTGCTGTTACAGGTTCAAATGGCAAGACAACGACCAAGGATATGTTGGCGCACTTACTATCAACAACTTACAAAACCTACAAAACACAAGGAAACTATAATAATGAGATTGGTCTTCCTTACACAGTTCTCCATATGCCTGAAGGAACAGAAAAGTTGGTCTTGGAGATGGGACAGGATCACTTGGGAGATATCCATCTCTTGTCTGAATTGGCCCATCCAAAAACAGCCATCGTAACCTTAGTTGGAGAAGCCCATTTGGCTTTTTTCAAAGACCGTTCTGAGATTGCTAAAGGAAAAATGCAAATTGCAGATGGGATGGCACCTGGTTCCTTGCTCTTGGCACCAGCCGACCCGATTGTAGAGGTCTACTTGCCAGCTGATAAAAAGGTGGTCCGTTTTGGGCAAGGAGCAGAGTTGGAAATTACAGACTTGATTGAGCGCAAGGATAGTCTGACCTTTGAGGCTAATTTTTTGGGACAAGTCCTCGATTTGCCAGTGACTGGTAAATACAATGCCACCAATGCTATGATTGCATCCTATGTTGCTCTGCAAGAAGGAGTGACTGAGGAGCAGATTCATAATGCCTTCCAAAATCTTGAATTGACGCGTAATCGTACCGAATGGAAGAAAGCAGCCAATGGAGCAGATATCTTATCAGATGTGTATAATGCCAATCCAACTGCTATGAAGCTGATTTTGGAGACTTTCTCTGCCATTCCAGCCAACGAAGGTGGCAAAAAAATTGCTGTTCTAGCAGACATGAAGGAACTCGGCGACCAGTCTGTTCAACTCCATAACCAGATGATTTTGAGCCTCTCGCCAGATGTGCTAGATACCGTTATTTTTTATGGAGAAGATATCGCAGAATTGGCCCAACTTGCCAGTCAAATGTTCCCAATCGGCCACGTTTACTACTTCAAAAAAACAGCCGACGAGGACCAATTTGAGGCTATGACTAAGCAGGTCAAGGAAAGCCTTGGAGTTCATGACCAAATCCTACTAAAAGGATCCAACTCTATGAATTTAGCCAAGTTGGTAGAAAGTTTAGAACATGAAGACAAGTGATTTTGTCAAGTATTTGCAAAGAATGATTGCCATTACAGATACTGGATTAACATTTACAAAGGATCCTTTTGACCGTGAGCGTTATGAGGACTTGCGGGTCCTTTTATCTGAAATGTTGGATCAAGCATCAGACCTCGATGTAGAAGAAGTGACAGAAGTCTTGAAACCAACTTTCGCTTATGCGACTCCTTTAATGGATGTTCGTGCTTGGATTGTTGAGGATGAAAAAGTATGTCTAGTTAGGGGACAAGGAGAGGATAGTTGGGCTTTGCCAGGTGGCTTTGGTGAGGTTGGCTATTCTCCAACCGAAAATATTCTCAAGGAGATTGAAGAAGAAACAGGTTTTACAGCAAAAGCTGAAAGGTTACTTGCAGTTTTTGATACCAATCGTTTCCAACTACAGAGCAAACAATATGCAAAGTTTGTTTTTGAATGTAAGCTTCTCGCTGGGCAATTCCAAGAAAATCAAGAAATTACTGACCTTCAATTTTTTGCTATTGACCAACTGCCAGTCTTATCTGAGAAACGCATTACCAAGGAGCAAATAGAGATTCTTTGGCAGGTTTATCAAGGTCAGAGGGAGCAATATCTTGACTAAGAAGATGATTATCGTATTTCTAAATCCATTTTTGACAAATTGCATGGTATAATAATATGCAGGAAAATTTTGAATTATGAGGAAGACTAGATGAATTTATGGGATATTTTCTTTACGACTCAGGCAACAGAGCCACCCAAGTTTGATCTTTTTTGGTATGTTAGCCTATTTACGCTTTTAGCCTTAACCTTTTATACAGCCTATCGCTATCGTGAAAAGAAGGTTTACCAACGATTTTTCCAAATCTTGCAAGCTGTTCAGTTGATCCTACTTTATGGCTGGTATTGGGTCAATCATATGCCACTATCAGAAAGCTTACCTTTCTACCATTGCCGTATGGCTATGTTTGTGGTACTTTTGCTTCCTGGTCAGTCCAAATATAGGCAGTATTTTGCATTACTAGGAACATTTGGGACATTAGCAGCCTTTGTTTACCCAGTTCCAGATGCCTATCCATTCCCCCATATTGCCATTTTATCCTTTATCTTTGGGCATTTAGCACTCTTGGGGAACTCACTGGTTTATCTCTTGAGACAGTATGATGCACGATTGCTGGATGTGAAGAGAATTTTTCTCATGACCTTTGGACTAAATGCCTTGATTTTTATGGTCAATTTGGTAACAGGTGGAGATTACGGATTCTTGACAAAACCGCCATTGGTTGGGGATCACGGCTTAGTAGCTAATTATTTAATCGTTTCTCTGGCCTTGTCGGCAGCCATTACTTTGACAAAGAAAATCTTGGAGCTATTTTTAGCACAAGAAGCAGCCAGAATACTTACAAAGAAAGCTTAATTTTAGGGCTTTCTTTTTTCGTAAATCTTATTTTTTATAAGTTGTTTGGTAAAGAGAGAAGATTGGGAAGGGAAAGTGAAAAAATAGCAAGTAAATTTAGGAAAAAACTAAGCACGATTGGATTTTTTGTGTTATAATATTCTGTGAATAGCTATGC
>NZ_CAUQCP010000054.1:0-9545 GCF_963516575.1 uncultured Streptococcus sp. | reverse complement strand
TTTAGACTAATTTCCACTTCGGCTAGCCAAGTGGAAGTTACTTTGAGAAGTTACCATAGCTGTATTTGCTAAATAAAATCTATTTCCTCTAGTGAAAATAGAAAAAACTTGTGTTATAATAAGAAAGATTAAAATGTGAAAAAAGGAGATTCCTAATGGGACGTAAATGGGCCAATATCGTAGCCAAGAAAACGGCTAAAGATGGAGCTAACTCTAAAGTATATGCAAAATTTGGTGTAGAAATCTATGTAGCAGCTAAAAAAGGTGATCCAGACCCAGAATCGAACACTGCTTTGAAGTTCGTTATCGATCGTGCTAAACAAGCCCAAGTGCCAAAACACGTTATCGATAAAGCGATTGATAAAGCAAAAGGAAACACAGATGAAACCTTTACAGAAGGACGTTACGAAGGCTTTGGACCAAATGGCTCTATGCTGATTGTTGATACTTTGACTTCTAACGTTAATCGTACAGCAGCCAATGTCCGTGCAGCTTTTGGTAAAAACGGCGGAAACATGGGTGCTTCAGGTTCGGTTTCTTACCTCTTCGACAACAAGGGTGTTATCGTATTTGCTGGTGAAGATGCAGATGCAGTCTTTGAGCAATTGTTAGAAGCAGATGTGGATGTGGACGATGTAGAAGCAGAAGAAGGAACAATCACGGTTTATACAGCGCCAACTGACCTTCACAAGGCTATCGTTGCCCTTCGTGAGTCAGGTATCCAAGAATTCCAAGTGACTGAATTGGAAATGATTCCTCAGTCAGAAGTGGAATTGTCAGGCGATGACCTTGAAACCTTTGAAAAACTTTACAGCGTTCTTGAAGACGACGAAGATGTACAAAAAATCTACACAAACGTAGACGGGTTCTAATTTGACCTAGAGAACATGATCCTAAGTGAAAAAATCACTTGGGATTTTTTGAATCAAGAAAATAGTTCTCTAGAAAACTTTTTTCTTGACATCTCTTTTCAAGGTGGTAAAATAGTTCTCATGGAAACTTATTTAGTTCCTAGGGGAACTAAATGTGATAGTTAGAAAGGAGTTAGTATGGATAAACCGATGTTAGTCTTTAAGCGTTTTGGTCATCAGATTCACCTGATGGTACAAAAGGAAGCCAAACGTTGTGGTATTGAATTTATGGGTGGACCGCAAGGTCAGGTGTTGCGTTTTTTGGATAGCCGTGGGGAAAACCAAGACTTGGTCTTGATTAAAGATATTGAGAAGGAACTCAATATTAGCAAGTCTGTTGCTAGTAATCTAGTTAAGCGTATGGTGCAAAACGGTTTGGTAGAATTGGAAACGAGTCCTGTCGATAAGCGGGCTAAGTTTGTTCGTCTGACAGACAAATCGCGTTCTCAAATGCAAGATATTAAGGCCTTTTTTAAACGCATAGACAAGCAGTTGTTGGCAGGCGTAGATAAAGATGAATTACTGATTTTTGAGAAAGTCCTGGCTCAACTACAGGAAAATATCAAGGGAATAGGAGGAGATAATGAAGAAATTAGCAAAACGAATTAGTGAAAAAGAATGGGGAATGATTTTACTAGCCATTCTCTTTACCTGCTTTTCGGTCTATCTAGAGTTGGAAGTGCCGACCTATATCTCTAAAATCACGGATTTGCTGGGAACTCAGGGAACCAATTTAGATGAGTTGTGGCAGCCGGCAGGTATGATGGTGGGAATGTCATTTCTTGCCTTCTTGTCCGCAGTTGCAGTTGGATTTTTTGCGTCCAGAGTGGCAGCTTCTTATACTAGTAGGCTGAGAAGTGATATTTTTAACCGAGTTTTAGACTACTCGCAGACAGAGATTAAGAAATTCTCTATTCCCAGTCTCTTAACTCGTACTACCAATGATATTACTCAGGTTCAGATGTTGATTACCATGGGCTTGCAAGTAGTTACGCGTGGTCCGATTATGGCTATTTGGGCTATCGGGAAGATTTTAGGCCATTCAGAATACTGGCTCTGGGCCGTACTTGTGGCAGTGATTGTCAACGTCCTGATGACGACTGTTTTGATGACGCTGGCCTTTCCAAAACAGTCCTTGATTCAGGGGTTGACAGATAAACTGAACAGTATCACTCGTGAGAGTTTAACAGGTATTCGTGTCGTTCGTGCCTACAATGCTGAAGAATACCAAAATGAAAAATTTGCAGCAGCAAATGATGAATTGACACGTTTGAATTTGTTTGTCAACCGTCTTATGGCTATTTTGAACCCTATCATGATGGGGATTTCAAGTGGTTTGAGTGTGGCGATTTACTGGATTGGGGCCTATGTGATTAACGACGCTGCTCCGATAGCGCGTCTGCCTCTCTTTAGTGACATGGTTGTTTTCATGTCTTATGCCATGCAGGTTGTCATGGGCTTCCTTCTCATGGGAGCGCTCTTCATCGTTCTTCCCCGAACTATGGTCTCTGCCAAGCGGATTAATCAGGTTTTAGATTTGCATTCTTCTATCCAAAATCCTGCTCAAGTGCAGTTGGCTGATGAAAACCTCAAAGGTCAGGTCGAATTTAAGGATGTGACCTTCCGCTATGCGGCAAATTCGGAGGCAGTTATCGAGCATGTTAGCTTTAGAGCAGAAGCTGGCCAAACAGTTGCCTTTATCGGCTCAACTGGTTCTGGTAAATCAACTCTGGTCAATCTGATTCCACGTTTCTATGACGTATCAGCAGGAGAAATTCTGGTGGACGGTGTCAATGTTCAAGACTATGCCTTAGAAGATTTGCGCAACAAGGTTGGTTATATTCCTCAGAAAGCGGTTCTCTTTTCAGGTGATATCAAGGGCAATCTAGACTTTGGACAGAGTCAAGAAACACCGCTTAGTGAGCAGGCTATGTGGCAAGCTCTGGAATTGGCCCAGTCTAAGAACTTTATCGAAGACAAGGAAGCGGGCTTAGCGTCAGAAATGGCCCAAGGAGGAACTAACTTCTCAGGTGGTCAAAGACAACGTCTAGCCATTGCGCGTGCCTTAGCTAGGAAGCCAGAAATCCTCATCTTTGATGACTCCTTCTCAGCCTTGGACTACAAGACGGACCGTGTCCTACGCCAAGAGCTAGCAGAGAAAACCAAGTCTATGACCAAGCTTATCGTTGCACAGCGTATTTCAACGATTATGGATGCAGATTTGATTTTGGTCTTGGATCAAGGAAAAGTCGTGGGACAAGGCACCCACAAGGAACTTCTAGCTAATAACGAAGTTTACCAAGAAATTGCCTATTCACAACTATCGAAGGAGGAATTGGAACATGGAAAATAAGAAAATGTCTCTCTGGAAACAGAGTAAGCCCTATCTTGCAGGCCTCCAGTTTGCCCTTCTGATAGCCTTTCTAGCAACAATCGTATCCAATATTATTACTGTATATGGTCCAACCCGCATCAAGGAAATGACTAATATTATTGCTAGTGGTTTGGAAACAAGTGTGGATGTCGCGGCGGTTGCAGCTATTGGTGGTTTTTTGGCCGTGATTTATGTGATCGGACTTCTATCAAATTATTTGCAGGCCTTTCTGTTTACAACAGCTATTCAACGTTTTTCAGAGCGTTTAAGAACAGCCATTGCAGAGAAAATTAACCGCCTTCCATTAGGATATTTTGATGGACATTCTCAAGGAGATACCTTGTCTCGTGTAACCAATGACGTTGACACGGTAGCCCAGTCTCTCAATCAAAGTCTGGGAATGGTTCTTTCATCTAGTTTATTGGTCTTAGCAGTCTTGGTAACCATGTTTGGGATGAACTGGATTTTAGCCTTGGTGACGGTTGTATCAACTCTTGTCGGTTTTGCTTTCGTGTCTGTTTTTATGGGCAAATCCCAGGGCTTCTTTAAGAGTCAGCAACAGGATTTGGCAGCTGTCAATGGTTATGTGGAGGAAATGTACTCTGGCCATAATGTGGTGACCAGTTACAATGCCATCGAGAGCACGAAAGAAGAATTTACGACATTAAATAATCGTCTGTATGACAGTATCTGGAAATCTCAATTTATTTCAGGGATTATGATGCCGATTATGATGTTCATTGGGAACTTTAGCTATGCCTTAGTGATTATCGTCGGTGCAGCCTTGGCTCTGAATGGGCAGATTAGTATCGGTATTATCGTTGCTTTTATGGCCTACGTTCGTATCTTTTCTCAGCCTCTTTCACAAATCGCCCAAGGGATTACTAGTCTTCAGCAGGCTAGTGCAGCCATGGGACGTGTCTTCGAATTCCTAGCTGAAGAGGAAATGGAAGACGAATCCCATAAAGAAAGACAATTGAGCGATATGAAAGGTCAAGTAGTCTTTGATCGAGTCTCCTTTGGTTATACACCAGAACGAACCATTATCCATGACTTTTCTGCGACTGCTCATGCAGGTCAAAAGATTGCGATTGTCGGACCGACTGGGGCTGGTAAGACAACCATTGTCAATCTTTTGATGAAGTTCTATGAGCTTGATAAGGGAAGTATCCGTATCGATGGTGTAGATACCAAGGATATGAAGCGTTCGGAAGTACACGATGCCTTTTCAATGGTCTTGCAGGATACTTGGCTCTTTGAAGGTACTATCCGAGACAATCTCATCTATAACCAAACAGGTATTAGTGATGAGCGTGTGATTGAAGCCAGCAAGGCTGTAGGGATTCATCACTTTATTATGACCCTACCAGATGGTTACGATACAGTCTTGGACGACACAGTGACCTTGTCTGTCGGGCAAAAACAACTCTTGACCATTGCTCGTGCTTTGCTGAAAGATGCGCCACTCCTAATCCTAGATGAAGCGACCTCTTCGGTTGATACCCGTACAGAGGAATTGATCCAGAAAGCCATGGACCGTTTGATGGAGGGGAGAACTTCCTTTGTCATCGCCCACCGCTTGTCAACCATCCGTAATGCTGATCTTATTCTTGTCATGAAAGATGGCAATATCATCGAGCAAGGAAATCATGATGAGCTGATGGCGCAAGCTGGTTTCTACGCTGATCTCTACAACAGTCAATTTACAGAAGACGAAGCAGAAGAATAAATCGAAAGAAGGCTTGACGGCCTTCTTTTTCTACACTATACTAGAAGACAAGTGCTTGCCTATAAGCAAAATTTGAGTAAGTGATGAGAAAATATATGAAAAATTATCAAGAATGGTATGGCCACGTTGCTGGTAACATTAAAAATAAGCCCTTTCTTCTGAGCTTGTTAAGAACTTTCAATCGGTTTATGACAGCAGTTATGCCTATGATTTATCTAACCTTGTTAGGCACTACCTATCTCCAACAAGGACTTGGAAAACAAGTCTTGATCTATGTGTTTATCCCTGCGTCAGGTTTTGTGATTTTGTCCTTTCTTCGTAAGAAAATCAATGCCCCTAGGCCTTATGAAGTTTGGGAAATTGTACCGCTACTTGATAGAGATAGTCCTGGTCAGTCAATACCCAGTCGTCATGTCTTTTCAGCAACCATTATCTCCATGGCTTGCTTGCATGCTAGTCTAACTATGGGGATGATTTGTTTGATATTATCAGCCTTCCTCGGTCTAGTAAGAGTCTTAGGGGGAGTGCATTATCCCAAGGATGTAGTGGTTGGCTATATGTGTGCTCTTGTGTGGGGTGTGCTTTTCTTTCTATGTTGACCTGTAAGTTAAGGTGGCCATACAACCACTTACGAGTCTAAAGTAACCACTTGCTTTTTTGCTCTTGTTTTCTTATTTTGGCTTTGATATAGTAGAGTCAGAAAGGAGATGGAATGAAGTTACGAATCGAAATTGACAGCAATTTAGAGGAAACTGAAATTATCATCAAGGCAGCGACTTTGACAGATGAGATTGCAGATTTACAGCGGCTCTTGCAAGAGTCCAAGTCTCCTCGGTTGATTTTTTACAAGGGAACAGGTGAATATTATCTGGACTTGTCGGAAATTCTCTTCTTTGAGACGGAAGGTAGCAAGATTTATGCCCATACCCATAAAGATGCCTACGAAGTTCGGCTCAAACTCTATGAGTTAGAGTCTATCCTTCCTCGCTATTTTAGTCGGGTATCCAAGTCGACTATTGCAAATATCCGTCAGGTTTACTCGGTGGACAAGTCCTTTTCAGGAACGGGCACCATTTCCTTTTATCAGACCCACAAGGAGGTTCATGTGTCGCGGCATTACCAATCCCTCCTAAAAGAAAATCTAAGAAACATGAGGTAAGAACATGAAAAAGAAAGCATTTGGTATTGTATTGCTTGTTTTGGCGGCTTTAGTATTATTGCAGGGAAATTTTGGAATCCCTTCTCTGGGGGGGCAAATTTGGCCCTTGATTGGTATTGCTTTTTTTGCCTACCAATCAGTCGGAGCTTTGTTGCGTCGCCACTTAACTTCAGCCTCTTTTACAGCTCTAGTAGCCTTAATGATTGCTAACCACTTTTATGATATTTTACCGATTCCAAATCAGTCACTATTCTGGGCTAGTATTTTAATCGTACTGGGTGTCAACGCACTTACTCATTCTAACAGAACTTGGAATGGGAAAAAATGGTGGTATGATGGTAAAAAGACCATTCTTACAGATAAGGAAGTTGCTTTTGGGACTGGGACTTTCTACAAGCAAGAGCAAGAATTGGTAGAAGATCAAGTAGAAGTTGGTTTTGGCAATGCTAAGATATATTACGACAATGCAGAGATTTTAGGAGATACCGCAACCCTGAAAGTGGAAGTTGGTTTTGGCAATGCAGTTATCTATGTTCCCCAACATTGGGGAGTTGATTTAAAGGTAGAAACTTTCTGTGGTGTAGCTAAGGCAGATACTTCTCTAGCCCCAACAAGTAAAACCTTGATTATCCGTGGAGATGTGGCTTTTGGGAAGTTGGGGATTGTCTACGTTAAATAAAAAAATCTTCCAATTCCCTTGCAAAAAAGAAGAAAGTGTGATAACATAGTACGGTATGTGGTGCTAGCACATCCGCTATATTAGATCTAATAGGAGGAAAACACAATGGCTAAAGTATGTTACTTTACAGGTCGTAAGACTGTATCAGGAAACAACCGTTCACACGCGATGAACCAAACAAAACGTGCCGTAAAACCAAACCTTCAAAAAGTTACTGTTCTTATCGATGGTAAACCTAAAAAAGTTTGGGCTTCAGCTCGTGCTTTGAAATCAGGTAAAGTTGAACGCGTTTAATAATAAAAGTAAGGAGACCTTAGGGTCTTTTTTCTTTTACTGTAGATATAAAATCATTTGAAAAATAGAGTAAATATCCGCTGATACAGTATTCTGCTTTTACACTTGGGCTGAAATATGATAAAATAGAGTATCAACTAGTTGAGGTAAAAAGGATGACTGTAAAAATTAATACAAAAGATGGTCAAATCGAACTAACAGATGAAGTGATTGCAACCGTCGTAGGTGGCGCAGCAACTGAGATTTTTGGTGTGGTCGGTATGGCTAGTAAAAATGCCCTCAAAGATAATTTCCAAGCCCTTCTAGGTAAGGAAAATTATTCCAAAGGTGTCGTCGTAAAGGCGGCCGAAGATGGCAGTATTGCAGTTGATGTATATACCGTGTTGAGCTACGGAACAAAGATTAGCGAAGTGTCAAAAAACATTCAAGAGCGTGTTCGTTTTAGCTTGGAAAACCAACTTGGAATTACTGCTCAGACTGTAAATGTCTACATTCAAAATATCAAAGTTGTAGGAGAATAACCGTGTCAAAAATTACTACTAGCTTATTTCAAGAAATGGTGCAGGCTGCATCAACTCGCTTGAATAAGCAAGCTGAATATGTCAATTCATTAAACGTCTTCCCAGTTCCAGATGGAGATACTGGTACAAACATGGGAATGACCATTGAAAATGGTGCTAAGGAAGTTGCAGACAAGCCAGCTTCTACTGTTGGAGAGGTAGCGAGCATTCTTGCCAAAGGTCTTTTGATGGGTGCGCGTGGGAACTCAGGAGTTATTACATCTCAGCTTTTCCGTGGATTTTCACAAGCTATCAAGGATAAAGACGAATTAACAGGTCAAGACTTGGCTCTCGCCTTCCAATCAGGTGTGGAAGTTGCCTATAAGGCAGTAATGAAGCCAGTTGAAGGAACGATTTTGACAGTGTCTCGTGGTGCTGCTATCGGTGCTAAGAAAAAAGCTGAGCAAACAGATGACGCTGTTGAAGTCATGCGTGCAGCTTTAGAAGGTGCTAAAACAGCTCTAGCTAAAACACCAGACATGCTTCCAGTATTGAAGGAAGTTGGCGTTGTGGATTCAGGTGGTCAAGGACTGGTCTTCATCTATGAAGGTTTCCTTTCAGCCCTTACTGGCGAATATATTGCATCTGAGGACTTTGTAGCGACTCCTGCCAACATGAGCGAAATGATCAATGCTGAACATCATAAGTCTGTAGCTGGTCATGTGGCGACTGAGGACATTACCTTTGGTTATTGTACTGAAATCATGGTAGCTCTTAAGCAAGGTCCAACCTATGCTAAAGATTTTGACTACGACGAATTCCGTAACTACTTGAATGAACTCGGGGATTCTCTCCTTGTTGTCAATGATGATGAAATTGTCAAAGTCCATGTCCATACAGAAGATCCAGGACTTGTTATGCAAGAAGGTCTCAAATATGGTAGCTTGGTCAAGGTAAAAGTTGACAATATGCGTAACCAACACGAAGCGCAGGTTGAAAAAGAAGCTGCTCAAGTTAGCAAGCCTGCTGAAGAAAAAGAGTATGCTTTGATTGCTGTAGTGGCTGGTAAAGGTCTAGCAGATATCTTCCGTTCTCAAGGTGTAGATCATGTTATCGAAGGCGGTCAAACTATGAACCCTTCAACAGAAGACTTTATCAAGGCTGTTGAACAGGTCAATGCCCGTAACATCATCTTCCTGCCAAACAACAAAAACATCTTCATGGCAGCTCAATCTGCAGCAGAAGTTTTGGAGCAACCAGCAGTAGTGGTAGAGGCTCGCACTCTTCCTCAAGGATTGACAAGTCTTCTTGCCTTTGATCCAAGCAAGTCAATCGAAGAAAACCAAGAACGTATGACTGCAGCTCTCAGCGATGTCGTTAGCGGTAGCGTCACAACAGCTGTGCGTGATACAACCATTGATGGCTTAGAAATCCATGAAAACGATAATCTTGGTATGGTGGATGGGAAAATCCTCGTGTCAAACCCTGACATGCACCAAACTTTGACAGAAACCTTGAAACATATGTTGGATGAAGATAGTGAGATTGTAACCTTCTATATCGGTGAAGACGGAAGCGAAGAACTTGCCAATGAAATTGCCCAAGAAATCGCAGAAGAATTCGAAGACGTTGAAGTCGAAATCCACCAAGGGCAACAACCTGTTTACCCATACCTATTTAGTGTGGAATAAGATTAATGAAGGACTGAGAAATCAGTTCTTTTTTCTTTTTTAGTAAATGAAATCGGTATCTTTTTTATAAAAACAAAAATAATATTCATAAATAAACGTTAAAATAGAAAATTCAGAAAATTTCTTCTTTTCTCTTGAAAAATCTTGAAAAAATGGTATGATAGTAACAAGTTATTTTTAAGAGGAAAGAAAGGGGAACAATGGAGAA
>NZ_CAUQCP010000053.1:0-9660 GCF_963516575.1 uncultured Streptococcus sp. | reverse complement strand
TTTAAGGATACTTGAAAGTTATATTTTAGAAAAACAATTATGGAGTTCTTAATACAGAATATAGTATAAATGCTGATTCAAAGTGAAGTTTTGTATGCTTTTTGCTTTTATTGAGTATAAAATCTATTAACTAAAGTCGAACTACAAACATTAATTTAAGATGAAGTGAACTGTAGACTTTAGAAAGTTCTCTTATTCGATTTCAGAATGAATCGCTGATACAGGATTAAAAGAACTAAGTATTTCTTTTTGTTTTGAATGAGATACGTGAGTATAGATTTGTGTGATTGATATAGAACTATGTCCAAGAATTTGTTGAATGTATCGAATATCTACATCACTATCTAGAAGCATTGTCGCAAAACTATGTCTAAACATATGCGGTGTAATAGTTCTAGAAAAGTTATTTTGTTCAACGATTCTCTTTATTACTAAACGTACACTTTGCTCTGATAATGGTTTAAGTGAATGTTTCCCTGGGAACAAGAAATCATTTGATTCATTTCTTGTTTTATTTGTATATGTTTCTAATAAATTGAATGTTTTTTGATCTCCTAAAAATAGGATACGTTCTTTCTTACCCTTTCCTATAATATGGAGCGTCTTATTGGAAAGATTAATATCTTTGAGATGAATATGGCAAAGTTCAGAAATTCTGATGCCTGTTGAAAGTAACAGTGAAATAATCAGTAAATTTCTTTCAGCGTGTTGTTTTTGATAATCAGTTTTAGATAGAACTACTCTCTGCTCTAAATATAAAAAAATACTTTTCAGAATGTCATGCGGAATCGTTTTAGGTAATATTTTTTCAGTTCTAAATTGAAAGCGCAATTGATTGAAGGGATTCTCTTCAATTATGTTCTGGTATTTTAGATAGTTATAAAACACCTTCATACAAGCAATTTTTCTTCTTAATGTATTCGTTTTTATGCTAGATTGTGTCAAGTGTTCTATATAGGATTCGACATTATCATGGTCTGAGTTATAAAATTGCATAAGATCATTCTTATAAGCGCGAATTGTGTGTGAACTCAAACGCTTATGAGTTTTGCAATAATCTAGGTAAGTAGAAATAAGTTTATAGTCCATAAAAATCTCCTTTATCAATAATCATGCTATTATAAACCTATTTGAGTGCTTTGTATAGTGATAATAAATTGTTATCGGTAGGAGAATACTATGGAAATAAAAATAATTGATAAAATTTTATCTCAAAAATGTTTTTGGACAATTATTTTTACTTGTTGGGTTTTTATTGGAATTATAGTATCAATTTTTGATTCATCACTAAAACACAATTATATATATGTCTTTGGAGTAAATTCTCTACTGTTAGCTCAGATTATCACATACCAAAATTTAATGAAAAAAGAAATAATCCTTAAAATGTCTATTTCAGGTACTAAAGTCAATAATCTTCCACTATTTCCAATCTTCAGCAAAAATAATAGTTATCTAAACAAATGGTATAGTATATCTATTTGTTTTGCAATCGGTTTAAATTATTTCGTTTCACTAATATTATTAAAAGTTCTTATCTGGAACGAATTAATTACAATCTATGGCGCTATTACTCTAATCCTAACTGTATTTATTGCAATACAATTGTATTTAAAGTATCTACTCTATATTCTTACCTTAAGAAAGATTTCAAAATTAGAGTTTACTACATTGACACCAGTTTCTCTACATGATCCATCTGAATGTGATTGGATAGTTAAATTTACCGATAGTATGAGTTCATTTAGTAATTATTTTGGAATTTTAGGTATTGCTTATACTGCTCTATTCTATTTAACCACTCCACTATCTGCTATTAAATTTACCGGAAATACATTAATAATAGATACACCTAATAACCTAGTATTTAAAATTACTTGGGGAATAATTTTTATACTGATTGGTTTTGGTTATTTAATTTTTGACTATCTTTGGAAAAAATATATTAAAGATATAATAAAAAAAATAAAAAGAATGCAACTGAAGGAATATGATATTACCGATTACAGTAATAAACAACTTAATAAAGATTATATTGAGCTATTTAAACTCTATAAAGATTCCCCGAACTTTCCACAGTTATTCAATGGAAAACCACTCAATCCGATAGGTTTCATCCCCATTTTGATAAATCTATATAGGCTAGTTCAGCCATTTTTAACACAAAATTAGTGTTGTTTAAAAGAGCAGAGAATCCCAATCTCTGCTCTTTTATCTTAATAAATCCCCGCTCTTACCTTCGCTAATTTAATTGAATAATCAATAAAATAATTTAACCTTTCCATAGAATGATTTTTTTCCAAAACTTCACATTGTTTTTTTATATCAAACTCAATTAACGAAACTTCATTTTTTATATGTTTTAACACATTATATTTATTCAATAAAATTTCTAAATTAGTCACCTTATCTTTATTCTGAAGTTCCATTTTTTCTTTATTAGAGAGAAAATGTTCAAGGTAAACGTAACATAAATTTTTTCTACTTTTATTAATATCAAAATTATAATTCCCTTTGTATTTTACAGTGAACTCAGGATTAAAGTATGCTTCGCAATCATTTAGTAACTGAAATAAGTAGCCTAATTTGTAACCAATAATTGCTAAATGTTGATTATCTAACTCAGGATCATATGATTTCATGCCAATCACTAAACAATTTTGAATAACTTGTGAAGTTTGGTTATCTAAGATTTCTTTTATTTTATCAATACTTACATTCATATCAATATTCAATTCTTGTATTGTTCCTTGACACATTCTAATAATCATACGACTAAATACCCTAATTGTAGAATCATCAATTTCAGATAATAATTCAATACACTTTCCTAATAAAAAAACTGTGATTACTAGGGCTTCATCAATAGAATATTGCTTATGTACTGTGTATATGCTATGTCTTTTATCATCTTGATCTATAATATCATCAATAATAATAGAGGATTTATGAATTAACTCAATAGCTATTGCAGACTTGTAAACTTTTTCATTTAGATTCTCAGAAAACAACTTATAACCATAATATGTTAATAATGGTCTAAAACGACTCCCATTCACCACTTGAAGTATCTCATGATATTGTACTGGTAGTTCAAGCAGTATTGATTTAATCCTAGAATCAATAGTGAACAAAAAATCTTTTTCTTCACTATTTAACGTAATTATTGGTGTCTTTTCCATAGTATTCTCCTACCGATAACAATTTATTATCACTAGTATACCATAAATTCATCTTTAGTGGCTTGATTTGTATAATAATTTTTTTAGTTAAAATTAGATGATATTGGCCAACTATAAATTAAAACACTGTTTTGAAATTATATCGAATACTTTTGAGTCGATTACAAATTTACAACAACTAGAGAATTGTGTAGTTTGAAGGAAATAAGTACAAGTTTATTAGAAAAGGAGCATTTTATAGGATTATCACGAAAAATTCTAATTTTAGAATTATACTTTCTATTAATCTAGAACATGTTTTTTTATTCCTAAATGTTATAATAGTGTTATCAAGTAAAAGTAGCATACTATAATTGGTAACAATATAAAATTCTACTAAAGACACACGGTCTGACAAAAACAGATTTGCTCGAATTGTATAAATTTTACGCAATAGCCCTTAGCTGTTATAAAAACGGAACAAGTACCATTTCAACAGAATTTATAGAAGATTCCGCAATTGGAAATCTCTAGCTTTTTTGTGGCTGAGAACTATTTTGTCCCAGGCTCTTTTCTTTTTGTTCTAACAGGGACAAAAGGGGGCGAGTAAGTAATTTTCCTACGTTTTAATTCAAGCTAAAAATCCCCAATCGTAGTGATTGAGGATTGAGCAAATAAATCTTAAACAATACCTTGTGCAATCATAGCATTTGCCACATTTTCAAAGGCAGCAATGTTAGCTCCTGCAAGGTAGTCTTTATCAAGACCATATGTTTCTGAAGTTGTTTTAGCTGTGTTGAAGATGTTTGTCATGATGTCTTTGAGACGTCCATCAACTTCTTCACGAGTCCATGAGAGGCGAAGGCTATTTTGGCTCATTTCAAGAGCTGAAACGGCTACACCACCAGCGTTGGCAGCTTTGGCAGGTCCGTAGAAGATACCATTTTCTTTGTAAACTTTGATGGCATCAAGGTCGCTTGGCATGTTGGCACCTTCAGATACACAGATAACGCCTTGAGCTACTAAACGTTTAGCTGCTTCACCATTGATTTCGTTTTGAGTAGCACATGGAAGTGCAATGTCATAGTTTCCAGCGTAAGTCCATACAGAACCTTCATGATAAGTAGCAGTTGCTTTCTCAGCTGCATACTCAGTCAAACGAGCGCGACGTTTTTCTTTAACATCAATCAAAAGATCGAAGTCGATACCATTTTCATCGATGACATAACCATTTGAGTCAGATACAGAGATAACAGTTGCACCAAGTTCAGTTGCTTTTTGAAGAGCATATTGGGCAACATTACCAGAACCTGAAATGACCACTTTCTTACCAGCAAAGCTATTGCCATTAGCTTTGAGCATTTCTTCAGTGTAGTA
Source organism: uncultured Streptococcus sp. (assembly GCF_963516575.1). Lineage (GTDB taxonomy): Bacteria > Bacillota > Bacilli > Lactobacillales > Streptococcaceae > Streptococcus. The sequence goes on along the minus strand of NZ_CAUQCP010000053.1, from coordinate 5,122 downwards.
AACCAAACCGTAACCAGTTGCTTCTGGACGAATCAAGCTACCACCAAACCCAAGAGGTTTACCAGTCAAGACACCAGCATCAAATTGGTTAAGACGTTTGTATTGACCGTAAAGGTAACCAATCTCACGTCCACCAACACCGATATCACCAGCAGGTACGTCCAGTGATGGTCCGATGTGTTTTTGCAATTCAGTCATGAAGCTTTGACAGAAGCGCATCACTTCAGCGTCTGTTTTACCTTTAGGATTGAAGTCTGATCCACCTTTACCTCCACCGATAGGAAGTCCAGTTAAGACATTTTTAAAGATTTGTTCAAATCCGAGGAATTTCAAAATCCCTTGGTTTACAGTTGGGTGGAAACGAAGTCCGCCTTTGTATGGTCCAACAGCTGAGTTGAATTGAACACGGTAACCACGGTTTACTTGAACTTTTCCATCACGGTCAATCCAAGGAACACGGAAAGAAATCACGCGTTCAGGCTCAGTGATACGTGCCAAGATATTTTCTTCGATATACTCAGGGTGTTTTTCAAATACAGGTTCCAAAGTGTTGAAAAATTCTTCAACAGCTTGGAGGAATTCAGCCTCGTGCCCGTTACGAGCTTTTACAGTTTCAAACACGCTTTGGATATATTCTTTAGCAGATGTCATATCGTTCTCCTTTTGTTGTCATATTTTATTACATGAGTCATTATAGCAGAAATTTTTTTAACTGTAAAGAGAAAAACAAAAATTTTCTAAAAATTCACTCAATTTGGTTTGGGAATTTTTGGAAGTAGATAAAAAACGAACCTTTTTCTTTGAAATATCTTTCTCAAAGAGAAATTGTGAAAATATGGTATAATATTAGCAATAAAAGGAATCTGGAGGATTAGAATCATGGTATCAACGAAAACACAAATTGCTGGTTTTGAGTTTGATAATTGTTTGATGAATGCAGCAGGTGTGGCTTGTATGACGATAGAGGAGTTAGAAGGAGTTAAAAACTCAGCGGCAGGAACCTTTGTCACTAAGACAGCGACCTTGGACTTTCGTCAGGGGAATCCTGAGCCACGCTATCAAGATGTTCCACTTGGTTCCATCAACTCTATGGGCTTGCCAAATAATGGCTTAGACTATTATTTGGACTATCTTTTGGATTTGCAGGAAAAAGAGCCAAGCCGAACTTTCTTCTTATCTCTGGTCGGCATGTCTCCAGAGGAAACTCATACTATTTTGAAAAAAGTCCAAGAGAGTGAGTTTCGTGGTCTAACAGAGCTAAATCTCTCCTGTCCAAATGTTCCAGGTAAACCTCAGATTGCCTATGATTTTGAGACAACAGACCGGATTTTGGCAGAGGTGTTTGCCTACTTTACCAAACCTCTTGGAATTAAATTGCCACCATATTTTGATATTGTTCACTTTGACCAAGCGGCAGCTATTTTCAATAAGTATCCTCTTAAGTTTGTCAACTGTGTTAACTCTATTGGAAACGGCCTTTATATAGAAGACGAGTCGGTCGTAATTCGTCCTAAAAATGGTTTTGGTGGAATTGGTGGGGAGTATATCAAACCGACTGCTCTAGCGAATGTTCATGCCTTTTATCAACGTTTAAATCCTCAAATTCAAATCATTGGAACAGGTGGCGTGTTGACTGGTCGTGATGCTTTTGAACATATCCTCTGTGGAGCAAGTATGGTGCAGGTGGGAACCACCCTTCACAAAGAAGGCGTTGGTGCTTTTGATCGTATTACCAATGAACTGAAAGCAATCATGGCGGAAAAAGGGTACGAAAGCCTAGAAGATTTCCGTGGGAAATTGCGCTATATCGATTAAATTCATTAAAAAATCAGAAGAAAGGAGAGAAGATGCTAGCCATTGAAGAAAGCCAGAAGTTGACTTTATCAAATTTATCGAGCCTGAGCCTTTTTACAGGGACAGACCAGGGCCAGTTTGAGGTGATGAAGAGTCAAGTGTTGAAACAGATTGGTTATGATTCTGCCGACCTCAACTTTGCCTACTTTGATATGAAAGAAGTAGTTTACAAAGATGTAGAACTGGAGTTGGTCAGCCTTCCTTTCTTTGCGGATGAGAAAATCGTGATATTGGATCATTTTGTCGATATCACGACTGCTAAGAAACGCTTTTTGACAGATGATGAGCTCAAGTCATTTGAGGAATACCTTGATAATCCTTCACCAACAACCAAGTTGTTAATCTTTGCAGAAGGAAAACTGGATAGCAAAAGACGGTTGGTTAAATTACTGAAGCGTGATGCCAAGGTTTTTGATGCAGTAGAAGCAAAAGAACAAGAATTACGCCAGTATTTCCAAAAGTGGAGTCAGAAAGAAGCTCTGCAGTTTGCCAATCATTCTTTTGAAAATCTTCTTATCAAATCTGGTTTTCAATTTAGCGAAATCCAGAAAAATCTCCTCTTTTTACAGTCCTATAAGGAAGACTCTGTTATCGAGGAAGAGGATATTGTCAATGCTATCCCCAAGACCTTGCAGGACAATATTTTTGATTTAACTCAGTTTATTCTGACTAAAAAGATGGATCAGGCGCGCGATTTGGTGAGAGACTTGACCTTGCAAGGGGAAGATGAAATCAAGTTGATTGCAGTCATGCTAGGACAATTTCGGACTTTTACTCAGGTGAAAATTTTGTCAGAGTCTGGGCAAACAGAATCGCAGATTGCAAGTAGTCTAGGCAGTTTTCTAGGACGCAATCCGAATCCCTATCAGATTAAGTTTGCGCTGAGGGATTCGCGAGGACTTTCCTTGAGCTTTTTGAAGCAAGCTATTTCTTATTTGATTGAGACAGACTATCAGATTAAGACAGGTCTTTATGAAAAAGGTTTCCTTTTTGAAAAGGCACTCTTACAGATTGCTAGTCAGGTAAATTGATATTTTTTGAAACTATAACCCGCGTCAGGATTATCTTGTCGTGGGTTTCTTGCTGATTTACTTATTTTATATTCAATGAAAATCAAAGAGCAAACTAGGAAACTAGCCGCAGGTTGCTCAAAGCACTGCTTTGAGGTTGTAGATAAGACTGACGAAGTCAGCTCAAAACATGTTTTTGAGGTTGCGGATGAAACTGACGAAGTCAGTAACATATATCTACGGCAAGGTGACGTTGACGCAGTTTGAAGAGATTTTCGAAGAGTATTATTAGAAAGTATGTCACTGATTTCCTCATCTATAAGCAAAAAACTTGAAAAAAGTGAATGTTTACGTTATCATTTTCATATAGAAAGAAAAAGAGGTATTACAGATGGCTATTATCTTACCAGATCTTCCATATGCGTACGACGCTTTGGAACCATACATCGATGCGGAAACAATGCACTTGCACCATGACAAACACCATCAAACTTATGTCAACAATGCTAATGCAGCTCTTGAAAAACACCCTGAAATCGGTGAAGATCTTGAAGCCTTGCTTGCTGATGTAGAATCTATCCCAGCTGATATCCGTCAAGCGCTTATCAACAATGGTGGTGGACACTTGAACCACGCTCTTTTCTGGGAATTGATGACTCCTGAAAAAACAGCTCCATCAGCAGAACTTGCAACAGCAATCGATGCAACATTTGGTTCATTTGAAGACTTCCAAGCAGCCTTCACTGCAGCAGCAACAACTCGTTTTGGTTCTGGCTGGGCATGGTTGGTTGTCAACAAAGAAGGGAAGCTTGAAGTGACTTCAACAGCAAACCAAGACACACCAATTTCAGAAGGTAAAAAACCAATCTTGGGCTTGGACGTTTGGGAACATGCTTACTACGTGAAATACCGCAACGTGCGTCCTGACTACATCAAAGCTTTCTTCTCAGTAATCAACTGGAACAAAGTAGATGAATTGTACGCAGCTGCTAAATAATGATAGTTGGAGGGAAGAATTGTTCTTCTCTTTTTAAGGTTATATTATTTTGGTCTGACAAAATCGTCAGACTTTTTTCATTTTTATGAGAAACGTGCTAACTGCTAGAAATTATGGTAGAATAAAGTATTAAGTAATCGTGAAAAAAGGATATCTATGCGAAAAGAAATTGCACCTGAATTATACAACTATAACAAGTTTCCTGGTCCTGAGTTTCATTTACACGGGGACAAGGTCGAAACGGAAGGGATAGCTTTTTCCTTGGTGGAAAATATCAAGGAAGCCTTTGATGTGACGGCTTTTAATCAGCGTTTTTCAGAAGTCTTAACCAAGTTTGATTATATCGTGGGAGACTGGAGCAACGAACAGCTTCGCCTACGAGGTTTTTACAAGGATGATCGAACAGAAGAAAAACTTGAAAAAATCAGTCGTTTACAAGACTACCTTTTAGAGTATTGTAGTTATGGTTGTGCCTATTTTGTCTTAGAAAATGAAGCCCCTAAGCGAGCATCATTTGACAAGAAAATGCGTAAGAAGGAAGAAACATCTTCTAGAAAAGGAAAGAAAGCGGCTCAAACAAAACGAAAACCGAATGCAGATAAGAAAAATAGACGTCGTCAGAAAGACCAACATTCTCAGAAAGAGGACAAGGGACAACGTCATTTTGTCATTCGTCAGAAGTGAGTAGAGAATAAGGAGAAGAAATGAAACCGTCAATTTATAGTTTAACACGTCAAACCATGCAGGAATGGGTTTTGGAGCAGGGAGAAAAGAAATTCCGTGCAGATCAAATCTGGGAATGGCTTTACCGTAAACGTGTCCAGTCATTTGAAGAGATGACCAACCTTTCCAAGGATTTGATTGCTAAGCTTAATGACCAATTTGTAGTCAATCCCTTGAAACAACGTATCGTTCAAGAGTCTGCTGATGGTACCGTTAAATATCTTTTTGAATTGCCAGATGGAATGCTGATTGAGACAGTACTCATGCGTCAACACTATGGTTTGTCAGTCTGTGTGACGACTCAGGTCGGCTGTAATATCGGTTGTACCTTCTGTGCTTCTGGTTTGATTAAGAAACAACGTGACCTCAATAATGGGGAAATCGTAGCGCAAATCATGCTGGTTCAGAAATACTTTGATGAGCGTGGTCAGGATGAACGCGTCAGCCATATCGTTGTCATGGGTATCGGTGAGCCTTTTGATAACTACAACAATGTCTTGAATTTCGTTCGTACCATCAATGATGACAAGGGAATGGC
>NZ_CAUQCP010000052.1:0-11337 GCF_963516575.1 uncultured Streptococcus sp. | reverse complement strand
AAAGGAACAAATGTAAGGAAAAAGGTTGTGAAAAGCGATAAGAATAGAAACAATGGAAAATGGATAAAGTAAGAAAAAGTGGTAATGATGGTTAAAGCTAGTGAAACATTCATCAATTCTTCCCCAATCTTCTCACCTAGTAAAATTATCGAAAGAGAACTATAAACCAATAAAAATGAATTAATTGGATTCAGTATGTCAAAAAAATGCAACAAAGTGTTACTTGTTCCTTGTTGAAAGATGGCTTGCCAACTGATCAAAGCTAGCAAAAAGATAGTCCATAATTTTAATTCACTATGTCGAAAGGTAGTAAAGTTACAAACATAGCTGGACACAATCAACAAAATCACAAGTATTACGGAGAACTTTTGCATGAGACCACTTGCATAATAAATAGGAACTCTATAGTATATGTAGAACATCAAGATCAAGTGATTCAGCAAAGTTAATTGCCACAACCATAATGAATGATTAGAAATGATTTTTACAATTTTTTTCATCATAATCATCTCCCTCTATTTTATAAGTATAGTATAGCATAAAACTAGAATACTATTTAACAGTATCCTAGTTTTATGCTAATTTTTATCAAGAATATGCCAACTTACTTTATAAGTTATAACTAAGTAAACGAGAAAGAGAAGAGCTGCCACTCCAAGATAGGTCACATCAATTGTGATAGTTGTATTGGCAAAGTTTTCAAAGTAACCTAATAAGGAATTGCTTAGAGAAATAGCTAATGGAACAGCAAGTATCAAGGGAACAAGGAAGTAACTCATAATTTGCTGAATCAGTATTCTCTTATTTTGTTTTTTCTTATTTCCTAATAGATATAAGATACGATAATCATTAATGCTGTCTAGTGCACTAGTTGAGATTTGTAGAGATAAAATGCTAAGTGAAATAATAATAAACACAACACTAATAAATATCAATACTAGTACAATGACTCCCATAAATCCTATATAAAGCTCAGATAATCTCACCTTAGTTTGATAAGTGAAGTCATTTACTTCTGCACCATCCACTGTAAAGTAATGCTTATCAACCCACTCTTCCAAAAATGTTTCAATTTTTCTTTTATCAATATTTTCTTTATATTTAACCACATAAGTTGTAAAGTCTTCGTTCAATTCTTTAATAACTCTATCTGGTACAATAAGAGTTCCTGAATCATTTAATCCTACTGAAGAAACAAAATAAACAGTATCTAATGGTTGGGATGATGCCAATTTTAAAGAATAACCGCCAATCGATAAGTCTTTCATTTGTAGTAAAAATTCTTGGATTTGTTTAATGGTTCCTTTGTAATTGGCATTTACTAGATAGCCATCATCAGCTAAGTCAATATCTTTTTTGCCTTGTAGTTTTCTTAGATGATTATAAGCTGAAATCCCTAAAATACGGACTTTTGAATCAGGTAACCCTTTATCGTGCTCCCATAACTGACTAGTATCTATTATATCTTTATAAGTCAAATCACTCGTATAAGTTGAATAAACATATTCATCTTTTACGACATCAAAATCAAAACCATCCGCTTTTAATCGATCTTTTACACTCTCGTTTCCATAATGAAACTCATTACCTCTATATAAATTGACTTGTAAATCATAAGGGGCATAACGATTCAAATCATGATTCATGGTTGTATATGAACTGCCACCAAACACTAGTAAACTAAGAGCCAAAGTCAAGGTCATAGATAGTACTGCTAGCGTTACAGAATTGCTGTCCGCTTGTTTGGAAAATTGGCGGATTTTAAATGAGTTTAATTTATTATAATAGAAGGAAGATACTTTCTTAACAACTCCAAGTAAGAAATTACTTAAGGTGTTGTAAAATAAAATGACAAAGATCACTAAAATAGATACTAATAAAACTCCCCAGTTTTTCAAAATGGATAAGTGATGATAATCAGAAAAATAAATACTACCAGAGATGATAACAATACTTGAAATAATGAAAATCAACAATTGTAGAATAGAATTTTCTTTAATAATTCGTGATTTTTCAATACCGTTTTCTTGAATTAAGCTAATAATTGTTTTCTTTCTAAATTTCAAAAAGTCCATTAAACCAACTATTAAACTAGTTACCACATAGGAATAACCCAACAGAGAGAGTGACTTAGGATCTAAAAAGAATAGATTTCCAAAATAATTTGCCATAAAAAACTCAGAAGCAATGTGAGCAAGTAAAATAAGTAAGATTAGCCCAAAAGTAAATCCTAGAACTAAAGCAAAGATATTTACTAACATCGTTTCAAAGAAGAGTGTTCCGATAATTTGATATTTTTTCATTCCAAGTGTTGAATATAACCCGAGCTCTTTTTGTCGTCTTCCTAAAACAAAATTCGTTGAGTAAACGATGAGAAAGGCAACGGCGCCTAGTATCAAATAAGATAACAAGCCCATGTACTGGGTCATAACTGTCGTCAGCATTTCTTTCGCACCCGATAAGCTCTGCATGACAGGATGACTTGGAAGAGCATTAAAGGCGTACAAAAGACTATAAATCAAAGCAAGACTTAAAAAATAAATCGTATAGGTTTGTAAGTTTCTAAATACATTGCGTAAAATTAACTTTGGGTACATAGCTCCCCTCCTATCTTGTTCGTCTGTATATTTCTTCTAGGTATAAGTCGTTTGATAGTCCATTCCGCTCAATATCATCGATAATCTGTCCATCACTGAGAAGAACCATTCGAGACGAATATTTAGCAGCAGCAGGATCGTGAGTAACTAGTAGAATAGTTATTTCAAACATTCGATTAATTTCTTGTAAGAGAGACATGAGATTTTCTGAGTTAGCAGAGTCAAGAGCTCCTGTCGGTTCATCTGCAATCAAGAGTTTGGAATCATCTATTAACGCTCTAGCTGTTGCGACACGTTGACGTTGCCCACCTGATAATTGATTTGGAAATTTATTTTTTAAATTTTGAATAGCTAATTTACCCAAAACATCATTAATTTTATTTTGATATTTTCTAATGGATTTTCCTTGAATTTGAAGTGGTAAAATTACGTTTTCATAAACTGTTAAGGTCTCTACCAGATTATAAGATTGAAAAATATAAGAGATATTCTTAGCGCGATAATCGGCTAATTGGCTTTCTTTTGCTTGAATCATATCAAAATCTTCAAAAACAATACTGCCCGAATCAGGTTTATCAATAGTAGATATACAATTCAATAAAGTTGTCTTTCCACTACCACTAGCCCCCATAATGGCTAAAAATTCACCCTTATTTACTGAAAGGTAAATATCAGATAAGGCATGGACTAAACTTTCGCCTTCTCCAAATGTCTTATTTAATCCTGTTACTACTAGTTGTGGCATTATCGTTTCCTCCATTTCTTTTATATAATCATTATAGCTTGTAGAAAAATCTATTTCATGAGTATTTCGTGCAGAATTGAGTCGTAATTGAGGCTTCTTGTCTTTTTCTAGGGCACAATAAAAACCAATACTCCTCAAGAGCATTGGTTAGAAATAATAGTGATAAAACCAATCTATCCACTATTGTTTATCATTACGTTTTTTCATAAAGTAGACAATGCCGATAATGACTACTCCTAGTACAAGTACAGGAGCATAAAATTCAAGCGTTCCAATAATTCCTTCCATCCGATCCTCCTTTATCAAGGTTCAATCAACCTCTTTTAATAACTCTTCTTTTAGCTGGCTTGATAATATCTTTACATCTGTTAATATTTTTTGTTCTATGTTTTTAATAATAAACAAAGGAAATCTATGTTTAGTTTCTAACAGTGAACATGATTTCTAGTACATCTATGAGAACATGTAAAGCATCGACTACATTTTCCAATCTAAGAGACTATCTCCTGAATTAAAAAGTACGAACCTATTCAACTGCTCTTCAACACTAATATTATCACTAAAAAATTTCAGCTAGTTTTAGATATATCACACATAATGTATTCCTCCTTTTTCCATAATTTTAACAAATTTTAGAACATTTAAAATGAGTAATTTGTGCACTTTTTAAATATCTCTGCTATTTAGATACACAAATTTTTCTTTATTTAAGCAATTAATAAACTTATCAAATCTAAATATTACCTCTTCGTAACTATCGCCCTCTAATTCTATATGGATTCTTAACTCATTCAACTCTCTCTCAACAACATCAATGCAAATTTTATCGGTTATATTCAATTTTGAAAGATTTAACTTCATTTCTTGCTTGTTTTCAACTGATACTCAATGAAAATCAAAAAGCAAACTAGGAAACTAGGAAACTAGCCGCAGGCTGTACTTGAGTACGGCAAGGCAACGTTGACGTGGTTTGAATTTGATTTTCGAAGAGTATGAAACCAGTAAATGTTCTGCTACTTGATTTACCGACGCCATCTAATTTATTTGAAAAACATGATAGATTTTTTGTTACATATTTTTCCACGCAACCAGTTTCAGATGGTATTTTAAATAAACTAATATGCTCTGAAATAGCAGACATATTAAAAATAGGATCTGCCCCTCTAGGTCTAACAACTTTACTTTCTTTTAGTTTTTGAAATCCATTTTCCTGAGCATAAGAATAAAACTGTTTGATAATTTCAATTGTAACATGATGAAATTTTAAATACAAATTAATAAACCAAAAGATACAGATTATATATAAACAATGACTAGATAGGTTATTTTTGAAAACCTATCCCTTCTTCTTTTAAAATTTTCTTACTCAAACGATTGATAAACTTATTCACTTTAAATACGATATTCTCATATCTATCGCTCTCTAATGCTATCTGTATACTTAACTCATTCAACTCCTTGTCAGCAACATCAATGCCAATTTCCTCAGTTATATTCATTTTTTAAAGATTCAACTTCATTTTTTGCTTGTTTTCAATTGAAGACAACAAATATTTTGCTACTTGATTTATACTCAATGAAAATCAAAGAGCAAACTAGGAAACTAGCCGCAGGTTGCTCAAAGTACAGCGTTGAGGTTACAGATAAAGCTGACGTGGTTTGAAGAGATTTTCGAAGAGTATAGGTAGTTTGCACCAAGTTATAAAAATTACCAGAGACTATCAAAAACTCAATTTCAGGAGAATATAAAGTAAATCTTCCCACAAAAAAACGCATCATATCAAGATTTTTGTTGAACACTTGATATGATGCGTTTTTCTAATTTTAAAGGCTTTTTGCCCAACCTCTTTACATCTTATTCTGCTAGTTAGTTCTTAATACCAGCCGTTGTTAAGCCAGAAATTTTTAGCGGCTGTCCATGAACCGTAACGTCCTGCAACGTAGGCATCTGCTACACGTTCTTGGTTTTCAGCTGAGTAGTCACCGTTCAAGTATGAATCTGTCAATTGGTAACGCCCAATGTAACGTCCATTTGTAGCTGTGTAGCTGCCGCCTGATTCTTTTTGAGCGATCCATTCTTTAGCTTCTGCTTCAGATCCGCTTACAGTTGTAGCTGGTGCTGAAGCTTCTGTTGTAGCAACCGTTTCTTCTGCTACTGCTTCGCTTGCTACTGGAGTTTCTTCCACTACTTCTGTAGTTTCTACTACTGGAGCTGAAACAGTTTCATCTTGAACTGCTGGTGCTGCATAAGTAGTTGGCGCTGGTGTTGCAACAGGTGCTACAGGACCATCAATAACCAACTCTTGACCAACATAAATCAAATGAATGTTGTCGATGTGGTTGTTTTCTGCCAATTTCTCAACAGTTGTGTTGTGAGTTTCAGCGATTTCTGAAAGTGTATCACCTTCTTTAACTGTGTAAGTTGATGATTCTTGAGCAGATACAAATGATGGAGCAAATACTGCAAACAAGGCAGCTACTCCTGCAAGAGTTGTTTTAATCTTTTTAGTTGTTGATTTCATATTTGAAAATTCTCCTTCTTTCTATAGTTCTATCATACCCTTTAAATATTACCGTTTCTTGACACTTTTATGTAGAAATATTACAAAATTATTTTTTATTTCCCCAAACAAGCTATTTTTTGTCATAAAGGATACTATTTTATGCTGTTTATGGTATTAAAAAGGTTTTCATCCACAATTAAAGCCAAGACCTTCATTCTTTGATATAATAGAGATAAGAATTTTTATAAGGGGAAACTGATGAAATCACTTCGTTTTCAATCTGTCTTTGATATCATCGGACCAGTTATGATTGGCCCATCTAGTAGCCATACCGCTGGTGCTGTTCGTATTGGGAAGATTGTCTCTTCCATTTTTGATGATACTCCGACAGAAGTCGAATTCCAACTATTTAACTCATTTGCCAAGACCTATCGAGGCCACGGGACAGACCTAGCCCTTGTTGCAGGTATTTTGGGCATGGATACAGATGATCCTGAAATTCCAAATAGTCTGGAGATTGCCCACAAACGTGGTATCAAGATTGTCTGGACCATTCAGAAAGACAGCAATGCTCCTCACCCCAACACCACTAAAATTACCGTTAAAAATGCGCACAAGACCATCAGCGTGACTGGTATTTCAATCGGTGGAGGGAATATTCAGGTCACCGAACTCAATGGCTTTGCCGTCTCTCTCAACATGAATACACCGACTATCATCATTGTTCATCAAGATATTCCAGGTATGATTGCCCTCGTAACGGAGGCCCTTTCACGCTATGGTATCAATATCGCCCAGATGAATGTTACTCGTGAAAAAGCTGGTGAAAAAGCTATTATGATTATCGAAGTTGACAGTCGCAACTGTGATGATGCCATCGAAGAAATTCGAAAAATCCCTCATCTCCACAATGTCAATTTCTTTAAATAGGAGGAAGCATGTTTTATTCTATCAAAGAATTGGTCGAGCAAGCAGATCTGGACTTTCAAGGAAATGTCTCAGAACTTATGATTACAACAGAGTTTGAATTGACAGGTCGCGAACGTGAAGAAGTCCTCCTTCTCATGGAACGCAATCTAGAAGTCATGAAAGCCTCTGTTCAACTTGGCCTCAATGAAAATAAATCTCGTAGTGGCCTGACAGGTGGAGATGCTGCCAAATTGGATCACTACATCAAAAACGGAAAAACTCTATCAGATTACACGATTCTCTCTGCTGCCCGAAATGCTATCGCAGTCAATGAACACAATGCCAAAATGGGCTTGGTCTGTGCCACTCCGACCGCAGGAAGTGCTGGCTGTCTGCCTTCCGTTCTCACTGCTGCTATTGAAAAATTAGACCTCAGTCACGAGCAACAGCTGGATTTCCTCTTTGCTGCCGGTGCCTTTGGACTAGTCATCGCAAACAATGCCTCTATCTCAGGTGCTGAGGGTGGCTGTCAGGCCGAGGTTGGTTCGGCCTCTGCTATGAGTGCTGCAGCCTTGACTCTAGCTGCAGGTGGAACACCTTATCAGGCCAGTCAGGCCATTGCCTTTGTCATTAAAAATATGCTGGGCCTCATCTGTGACCCTGTTGCCGGCTTGGTCGAAGTTCCCTGTGTCAAACGCAATGCCATGGGAGCTAGCTTTGCCTTCATCGCAGCAGACATGGCCTTGGCAGGTATCGAATCTAAAATCCCTGTGGATGAAGTTATCGATGCCATGTACCAAGTAGGAGCAAGCATGCCAACTGCCTTTCGTGAAACAGCTGAAGGTGGACTCGCAGCCACCCCTACTGGTCGTCGCCTCCAAAAAGAAATTTTCGGAGAATAAGCTTATCAAATAGGAGAAATCATGACCTCTATCACAGCGATTTTTTTCGATCTGGATGGAACCCTCGTTGACAGTTCTATCGGGATTCACAATGCCTTTACCCATACCTTTAAGGAGCTGGGGGTGCCTAGTCCTGATGCCAAAACCATTCGTGGTTTTATGGGGCCGCCCCTCGAAAGTAGTTTTGCGACCTGCCTGTCCAAAGAACAAATCGCTGAGGCTGTACAGATATACCGTTCTTACTACAAGGAAAAAGGCATCTATGAAGCTCAACTCTTTCCTCAGATTGTAGACTTGCTTCAGGAACTATCCAAGAATTACCCTCTCTACATAACCACTACAAAGAATACCCCTACCGCTCAAGACATGACTAAAAACTTGGGAATCTATCATTTCTTTGATGGCATTTATGGTTCCAGCCCTGAAGCACCCCATAAAGCAGATGTCATTCGCCAAGCCTTACAGACACATCAACTAAAACCTGAACAAGCCATCATCATCGGAGATACCAAGTTTGATATGCTTGGAGCCCAAGAAACAGGCATTCAGAAATTGGCCGTCACTTGGGGATTTGGAGAGCAGGCAGATTTGCTAAACTATCAACCTGATTATATGGCCCACAAACCCCTACAAGTTTTAGAGTATTTTCAATAACATAGACTGGGCGACAACTCCATTTCAGAAGAAAATGGAGCAAGTCTACACATAACAAAACGCATATTACCAAGGTTTCAAGACCTGATAATATGCGCTTTTCTTTTTTATTCAACGTGGGTTGTTTGATTTGCAAAGGCGATAATGGCTTGCTTCAACTCATCTCCACTGAGAGTGCGGAACTCTTCAATCTTTTGATCGATAGCTTCTAGAGGCATGACATTAACCTTACCAACGAAAATCTTATCCATAACCTGATTATCAACTAATTCGGTCGAAACCAAGAGTTCTTCGTAGAGTTTTTCGCCTGGGCGGATTCCAACTTCAACGATTGGAATTTCGCTCTCAGTGTGTCCACTTAGAAGGACCATTTTCTTGGCCAAGTCATAAATCTTGACTGGTTTGCCCATATCAAGGATAAAGACTTCTCCATCTTTAGCATAAGCACCAGCATGGATGACCAAACGACTAGCTTCTGGAATAGTCATAAAGTAACGGGTCATGCGGAAGTCTGTCACCGTTACAGGACCACCTTCAGCAATCTGACGTTCAAAGACTGGAATGACACTACCACGGCTACCAAGAACATTCCCAAAACGAACTGCACAGTAGGTGGATTGGCTACGTTGGTTAAAGCCAGTAACAATCAACTCAGCCACGCGCTTGGTTGCTCCCATAACATTAGGTGGATTGACCGCCTTATCCGTCGAAATCATAACCATCTTAGGCACCTTGGCTTCATCAACAGCCCTAGCAACATTGTAGGTTCCACGGATATTGTTTTTGAAGGCTTCTTTTGGATTGCGCTCCATCATAGGAACGTGCTTGTGGGCAGCCGCATGATAAACAATAGCAGGCTTGTACTGCTCAAAGACTTGCAACAAGCGGGCATAGTCTTGAATGTCCGCAATCACAGGTACATAATCAATTCCTTGGAACTTACGAATCAATTCATGATAAACAAGGTAGATTGAGTTTTCCCCATGACCAAGCAAGACAATGCGTTCAGGATTGAAACGACTAACTTGGCGACAGATTTCAGAACCGATTGAACCTCCAGCACCTGTGACTAAGATTGTCTTACCTGTCAGTTCTACACCCAGACGCGATTCGTCAAGACGAATTTCCTGACGACCCAAAAGGTCTGTGATATCAATCTTCTGGAAGCCTCCACCTGCTTGGTGAAGTCCTTGAACAACAGTTTCAACCTTAGGCATCTTATAACATTTGACACCCAGCTTATTACACATCTGCAAGATACGCTCATATTCTGACGGGTCAAGCGACGGAATCGCAACGATAACACGTTCGATTTGATGACGTTTGGCTAATTCAGGCAGATTATCATAAGAGCCCAAAACAGGGATTCCACCAAGTTTTTGGCCCTTTTTCTTAGCATCCTTATCTAAAATACCGACAAGTTCCAAATCACTGGTTGGATGTTGGTAGCTATCCATAAAGAGGGCCCCACCATCACCAGCACCAATCAAGAAGGTCCGACGGTGTTCTCCATCACCACTGCCTTTTTTGCGTCTTGAATAGATTAACTGCCAAGTAATCCGTGGCAATAAAATCAAGAAGGTACTCAACAAGATAAAGAGAATGATGAAACGGATGGAGAAGAGTGGCAAGAAGGCATAGCAGATACTATATGACAAGACGCTGCTCGCAGTCACACCAAAAAAAATTTTCATAAAATCTGTGATCTTGCTGTAACGACTAATACTAGCATTCAAGCCCCAAAATGCAATCATCAATTGATAAAACAAGAAGGCCAAACTCGTATAGATAATGTAGTCAACAGGGGCTGGATTAATCAAGCCGTAAAATAAGATATAAGATACAATGATGGAAACCACCATACTCAAAATATCAAATATTCCCCAGAAAACCTGTTTTTGTTGTTTATTTAAAATTTCCACCAGATCAATCACATAATCTGTGAGTTTTTTATTCATAGAAATTTACTCCTCCTTAAAAGAGCCGAATAGGTATATTGTTATTATAACACTTTTTCTCTAGTTTACGATTTGCTACAATCTTTTACTTGCTTTTTCGTAACAGTTTCATAAAAATAAACTGTCTGACAAATCCTGGACAAAGGGCAACAACCATCTGAATCGCAACACTCTTGGCATATTCCATGTAAGAAATTTGCCCTCGCTTCAGCATGCGCTGACGAGCTTGACGATAGAGTTTGAGGTAACGCAGTCCCCCACGACGCTCAAACATCCCTGCTCCGACACGAACCTTACACAAGATTTGATCCAGATTTCCAGTCTTGGCTCCTGCAGCAATCATATTGAGCCAGAGGAGGTCATCCTCCATATAAAGGCCATCCTCATAGTTGCCTGCCTTGAGAACCATGTCCTTCTTGAACATGACAGTCATGTGGTTAAAGGCACTTCTCATCCTTTGATAAGCTACAATATCTGCATGCTGGGTTGGAACACGACGGTAAGAAACAATCTCATCAGGATTATCAATAAACTCTGCAATATGTCCACCTAATAGGTCGAGCTTGTCCTTCTCCATTAGCTGAACCTGTTTCTCAAAACGATCTGGAACAGCTATATCATCCGTATCCATACGGGCAATAATATCATACTGGCACTGTAAAACACCGTATCGAAGAGCCAGACCCAAACCTTGATTTTCTTCTAAGGGGCAACGTTTCACTGGAATATCAGACTCAGCTTCAACCTGGTCTAATACCTGATAAAGTTCTGGTGTGAGAGGTCCATCCTCTACGAGAACCAATTCGCTCGGTTTCAAGGTTTGATTTTGAATACTATTAATGGCATCTCTCAAAAATGTCGGATTTTCCTTTACATAGACCGACATCAAGACGCTAATTTTTTGCTTTTCAAGCACAGTTTTTCTCCAATATATAGATTTCCTTCCACTATTTTATCATAATTTTCAAGACTTTCCCATTTTTATCTTGAAAGCCAGAAACCTTACTTGACATGGTAACTTCTCAAAGTAACTTCCACTTGACTGGCCGAAGTGGAAATTAGTCTAAA
>NZ_CAUQCP010000051.1:0-13040 GCF_963516575.1 uncultured Streptococcus sp. | reverse complement strand
TTATCAGACTAACTTCCACTTGGATTAGCGGTGGAACTTAGTTTGGGAATTTACCTTAAATTACCAAAGAGATTTTCGAAGAGTACGAGTCTGGAATATGAAAACAGCAGTTGATTTTAAGAAATAAAAAAGAACAGCCGAAGCTGTCTTTCTATCATTATTTGAGACCGTATTTTTTGTTGAAACGATCCACGCGTCCATCTGCTTGAGTGAACTTTTGACGTCCAGTGTAGAATGGGTGTGAGTCTGATGAAATTTCCACACGGATCAATGGGTAAGTTTCGCCTTCGAACTCAACTGTTTCGTTAGAGCGTTTTGTTGAACCGCTAAGGAATTGGTAACCAGTAGTTGTGTCCATGAAGACAACTGGGCGATATTCTGGATGGATATCTTTTTTCATTTTGCAATATTTCCTTTCTGCCATGGTCTCTTTGCGAGCCATAGATTGTTACCATACTAGTCTATCAGATTCTGAAAAGTTTGGCAAGTATTTTATCAGTTTTTAAGCAAGTTTTTTAACTTTTGGTAGATGATTTCGTTTTCTTCTAGGCTATAGGAATTAGCACCACTTGCTAGAGGGTGGCCTCCACCATCATGCTCCTTGGCGATTTCATTAATAGGATGAATTTTACTGCGTAAGCGAACACGGTAGTGACCATCAGCCTGCTCTACAAAAATTCCCCAGAGACTGATACTGTCAATGCGTCCAGGTGCACCGACAATGGCTGCAGTTTCAGCATCGGTAACATTGAATCGTTTTAAGATTTCCTGACTCAGGATAACGCGAGCAGCACCATTTTCATCCACTTCTAGATGGTCGTAGATGTAGCCTTGAAGTTTAGCAATTTTGTAGCTCATAGTGTCCATTTTGCGAGTGAGAGCTGCAAAGTCAAAGTTATGTTCTCTCAAATAAGCAGCAAGGCGGAGGGTCCGTGCAGTGGTAGAAGGGTAGAGGAAGCGACCTGTATCACCGATAATTCCTGCAAAGAGCAACTCAGCAGCGCGATCTGACAAGGCCAGTTGAGTTGTTTCAGCAAATAGGGTAATCATCTCACTAGCGCTGCTTGAACTAGTATCCACCCAAGATAGGTCACCATATACATCATCATTTGGATGGTGGTCAATCTTAATGAGAAAATCACCTTGACTATAGCGCTTATCATCAATACGAGCAGTATTGGCCGTATCACAGACGATGATAAGGGCACCTTGGTAGGTACTATCTTCAACATGATCCATTTCAGCCATCCAAGTAAGAGTTGGTTCATTAAAACCAACAGCTTTGATGGTTTTTTCTGGGAAATGATGTTTGAGAAGAGCTTTCAATCCCACCTGACTTCCCAAGGCATCAGGGTCTGGTTTCATATGACGATGAATGATAATCGTGTCGTATTCTTTAATTTTTTCTAAAATTTGATGGCAAATTTCCATAAATAACCTCAATTCTTTCTCATTTCATTGTAGCACAAGAATTTTTATTTTTAAAATGAAAAAGATGTGATATAATGGAGAAAGATAAATTGAGGAGGACGATATGGCATTAGCAAAAATTGTATTTGCCAGTATGACCGGTAATACCGAAGAAATTGCAGATATTGTAGCAGACAAATTACGTGACTTGGGCTTGGATGTTGATGTTGATGAATGTACAACTGTTGACGCTTCAGACTTCTTGGAAGCAGACATCGCTATCGTTGCGACCTATACTTATGGTGATGGAGAATTGCCAGATGAGATGATGGACTTCTACGAAGACCTAGCAGATCTCAACTTGAATGGCAAAATCTACGGAGTGGTCGGCTCAGGAGATACCTTCTACGATGAATTCTGTAAGGCTGTCGATGACTTTGACCGCGTTTTTGTAGCAACAGGGGCAGAAAAAGGTTCAGAGTGTGTTAAAGTTGATCTTTCTGCTGAGGAAGAAGACATTGAACGCTTGGAACAATTCGCAGAAGAATTGGCTGCTAAAGTAGGATAAGCATAAACGTGCGCTGATGCAATCAATCAGTGCATTTTTCTTACCGTGACTTGGGATTTTACTAGCCTATTTGGTGGCTTTTTGATACAATAATTCAAATAAAGGAGGAGACTGTATGGATTTAGATAGTATTCGGCAAGAGATTGATCAAATCGACAACCAAATTGTCAAACTGTTAGAAGAGAGAATGCATTTAGTTGAAGGGGTTGTCGCTTACAAGAAGGCTTCAGGTAAACCGATTTTAGATACCAAGAGAGAAGCAGTTATTTTTGAAAAGGTTAGGAGTCGTGTAGAGGACAAGCGCTATCAGGAGACTATTGTAGCGACTTTTTCGGACATACTCAAACGTTCGCGTGATTATCAGGATCAAAATATCAAATGAAAAAAGAACAATTTTATCCGCAAGGGATTTTTCTAGCTGCTATGTTGGGCGGACTTGTCCGCTACCTAGTTTCCACTTGGTTACCAGCCAGTCCTGACTTTCCTTGGGGCACTCTCTTTGTCAACTATCTGGGAATTTTCTGCCTGGTTTATCTTGTCAAGGGCTATCTGGTCTATAAGGGGACAAGTAAAGGTGTTATTTTAGCATTGGGTACAGGTTTTTGTGGTGGTTTGACAACCTTTTCTAGTCTCATGCTTGATGCTGTGAAACTGCTTGATACAGGGCGTTATCTTAGCCTAGTCTTGTATCTCATTTTAAGCGTGGGTGGAGGCCTGCTCTTGGCTTATTTTCTAGGGAGGAAGAAATGGTAATCGTCTATCTTGCAATTGCTTGTGGCTTCGGAGCTCTAGTACGGTATTTCTTTTCCCGCTATAATCAAGCTTCTAAATTGCCCCTCGGAACGCTCATAGCTAATCTTTTGGGTTGTTTTTTAATTGGATTATTCTACAATCATGTGGAATCTAAGGAAGTCTATGCTATTCTAGCAACAGGATTTTGCGGAGGTTTGACAACTTTTTCGACCTTGAATGACGAACTCCAAAGACTGTTAAGTGATGAGAAGGTATTTTATTCTTATTTAGCTTTGACCTACCTAGGTGGTTTGATTGCGATTTTTTTAGGAATTCTGCTATAAATTTCTTTACTTTTTTGTGGAAATTTGGTAAACTGTATTTTGTGTGTAATGGACGCACAAAAATACAGTTTATCCGCTGAGGAAGGTTCCTCAAGATTGACAAAGATAGGAGAATAAAATGAATCCATTAATCCAAAGCTTGACTGAAGGTCAACTTCGTACAGATATCCCATCATTCCGTCCTGGTGACACTGTTCGTGTACACGCGAAAGTTGTCGAAGGTAACCGTGAACGTATCCAGATTTTTGAAGGTGTTGTTATCGCACGTAAAGGTGCTGGCATCTCAGAAAACTACACAGTTCGTAAAATCTCTAACGGTGTAGGTGTTGAGCGTATCTTCCCAATCCACACTCCACGTGTTGAAAAAATCGAAGTTGTTCGTTACGGTAAAGTGCGTCGTGCGAAATTGTACTACTTGCGTGCTCTTCAAGGTAAAGCAGCTCGTATCAAAGAAATCCGTCGTTAATTCGACTAAAAAACTCTGCTTATTCAGCAGAGTTTTTATCTAGCTCCCTTAGTTCAATGGATATAACAACTCCCTCCTAAGGAGTAGTTGCAGGTTCGATTCCTGCAGGGGGCATTTTTAGAAATGTAAAGAAAGACAAAGAAAATTCAAAATGTTTATTTGAAGGCAATTATCACAAGTTCATTTTTAAAAATAATTTAGTATTTTTTGTCTTTTTTGAGCAAATTTTGAGCAAAAGTTATATTTTGATTAATGAGTACAGAATAAAGTGGATCTGCATAGTAACTTTGACATCTATTAGTTAAAAAATAAGGACTTCCTTTGTTAGAATGTCCTTATTTTTATTATGGAATTGGACAAATGAGGTAAAGGTTCAGATCTATGAACTCAGAAAGTAAGTACAAAGCTTTAAACAACTTTCAAAAAGATTTGGTGTGGATTTTTCGGGCTAAGGTATGTGACAAAAAGAATTGATTGTTATGAAATAGAGAGCCTAAAAAATGGGGAAAATCGTTATTGTTCCCCTGAATTTGATATGTTGTAAAAGATTATTTCTGGTCTGTTAAATATATCAATAACAAAATTTAAACATGATAGTCTAATATCTAATCCATTTAAAGTGAATACGTTTATCAATCGTTTAAGTAAGAAAATCTCAAAAGAAGAAGGGATAGGTTTTAAAAGGTAACCTATCTAGTCATTACTTATATATAATTTGTATCTTTTGGTTTATTAATTTGTATTTAAAATTTAATCATGTTACAATTGAAATCGAATAGAAAAGGAAAATGCAAACGTGGGTACACTATTAGCAACAAGATTAAAAAATAGACGAAAAGAATTAAAAATGTCTCAGCGAGAATTGGCTGAGGGGATATGTAAACAGGGACAGATTAGTCGATTAGAGAATGGAGAATTTACTCCAGGAGCAGACTTTTTATATGCTCTGTCTAAGAAGTTAAAAGTTAGTATAGACTATTTTTTTAATGAGCAGATTGTAGAAGAGATTGATGAGTTATCAGAGTTTAAAAAGTTAGCCCAGACATTTATCACAAATCGAAATTATGAGTCTTTAAAATATATATATGAATTAGAGAGTGTAAAGATACATCGCTTGTCTTTAGTAGATAAGTTTTATATGGAGTGGATAAAATCTCTTATAGATTTTTATTTCTATGGGCAAAAAGAGGAGGCTGTGGCAAGATTGGAGAAGGTACTGTCTCAGTTAAATGTAACTGACCTGTTCTGCCTTCAAGTTTCAAATACTCTATTTAATTTTTATTATGATATTGAAGATTTAGAGAGCTTTAATGAAATTCGAGAAAAGTTAGAGTGTCAAGTAAATCAACTCAAGTTAAACACAATCGAAGAATTAAATCTTTCTATTAAATTTAATTATAATGTTTGTCGCTATCTATGGTTGCAGAATAATACTGAAGAAGCTATTACTAAAATCATAGATACGATAAAGCAATGTAAGACGTATAAAACAACATATCTTTTGGCTGATTTGTATGTATTGATGGGAAATGTCAGTAAGAATTTTTCTTCTAAAGTTGCAGTAAAAGAGTACTTTGAAACGGCTTATTTCCTTTATAAGCTTGAGGGAAATATGTCAATGGCTCTTAAAATCGAGCATTACATTGCAGATATAACAGAATAGTAAAGACGATGTTCAATTAAGCATCGCTTTTTTAATCCAAAAAGATACAAAAAGATACAAATATGTATTTAATAAAAATAAATAAAAAATATTATCAAAATTATTGACAGTATTATATTGAAGTGCTAAAATGAGTGCAAGAAAATATTAGGCTTTGTGTCTATAAAACATCACCAGAAACTTACTATAGACTGAGTGAATGTAAAGAGACTTCAGCCTTTGAAGAATTGAGAGGTAAACTTAATGAATGAATTAGAAGTTAGATTTGAACTAAACGATGAGAGAGATTATAATAATGCTATTTCATATTTAGAAAAATCTTATAAATTTAAGAGTGAAAATAAGCAAGTTGATGAATATTTTAAAATAAAAGGAAGAGAATTTGAAAATGATGAGGTAGGTAGCTTTATCTACAGAATTCGCCAAGAAGATGATAATAAAGCATGTGTTTTCACAAGAAAAGATACGATAAAACAAGGAATGTGGAGTGAAAGTGAAATAGAGTTAGAATCTGAAAAATTAGAATTTGTAAGAAATATCTTGCAAGATGGATTTTCAAATATTTTCACAATAAGTAAACATAGAAAGACTTATCATGATGCATTAGAAAATAAAACGATTAATCTAGATAAGATTGATGGTCTTGGATTTTATCTTGAGATAGAGATTTTAGGAGATTTTTCAAAAGAAGATTATAATAATTTTTATGATAAAATGTGCGGAGAGTTCTCGTTTTTAAATTCAAAAATAGAAACAAAGGGCTATGTCCAATTAATGAGAGAAAAAAATGGACGTAATTAAAATTATCAAATAGTCTTGTTGGGATTGTTTACTCAATTGCTGGATTTGGAAGTTTGATAGCAGTAACCTTTCTTTCTACTTTTTTGAATAAGAAGGATGCCTTTATCTTGATGAATGTATCAATGGCAACAATCCCACTTGTCATTATGGCAAGTGGGATGGTAGAAAATTGGATATTTTTTGGAATTTGTTATTCAATTTTGAGTGGACTAATTACAATAGCTTCTGTTTCGATTACAACAATACAGCAGCAAGAAAGTACTGTGTATAATATTGGAAAGATACTTTCAAGTTCTTTTGTAATAGCTACCATTTTTGCTCCTTTTGGAGGGATATTGGCCGCTTATTTTAATTGGCTTTTAAACCCAAGATTAAGTCTAGTTATTTTGGGATTACTAAGTAGTTTATTGGTTATTCTTATAAAGAGTTATGAAAAAAAGCTAATTAAGAAAAGTACTGCAATATTTATAAAGGAAGATTAGTGGATCAATTATCATTAAAAAAATAATATTAATTCGTATTAAAATAAAAAATTGAAAAAGGTTTTACATAATGTACTATCTAATTCAGATTTAATAATTATTGAGGGGATAGAACTAGAAACCAAAAATACTGAATATTAAACTGCCCCCAAAAGTAAGATTTTTCTGTCTAACTTTTGGGGGCAGTACATTATCTCTAACTTCTGGAGTGCTTTTTTTACATTCAAATTATTTTACAGTACCCATGTACGGATGGCATGGGCAACGCCGGATTCGTCATTTGTTTTGGTGATGTATTTGGCGATTTTTTTGATTTCTGGATTTCCATTTTCCATGACAACTGGGTTACCAACGACTTCCAGCATGGCGCGGTCATTTTCTTCGTCGCCTATAGCCATGGTTTCGTCTTTGGTCAATCCGAGTTTTTCAGCTAAGTGGGTAATAGCTGAACCCTTGTCTACATTCTTTTTAAGGAGTTCGAGGTAGAAAGGAGCAGATTTGTTAATAGAATAGCGCTCATAAAATTCTGCTGGTATCTTTTCAATCGCAGCATCAAGTATTTCTGGTTCATCGATGAACATACACTTGACGATTTCTTTATCGGCCATTTCTTCAGGTGTGCGGTAGAAGATGGGCATGCTGACGAGGGTTGATTCGTGCACCGTATATTTTCCGATATTGCGATTGGCTGTGTAGATACCGTCCTTGGTAATGGCGTGCATGTGTACACCGAGCTTGCGACTGAGAAATTCCATATCTAGATAATCCTCATAGGTCAAGGATTCGCTGATAATCTCATGCCCTGTAGCAGTTTCTTGGACAAGGGCACCGTTGAAGGTCACAACATAGTCACCCTCGTCTCTCAACTGCAAGTCGTCCAGAAGTTTGGCAACGCCTGCGATAGGGCGGCCCGTTGCAATGACAACTTTGACACCAGCTTCTTTGGCATCTTGGATGGCAGAAAAGACTTCAGGAGTAATCTCCTTTTGACTGTTGACTAGGGTTCCGTCAATATCGACGGCAATTAGTTTAATACTCATAAATTTCCTCTTCTAGTTTTTATTTGGGGTAAAATGATCGTTCTCAATCAAGTGTAAAAATTGCAGAGTAATGCTAGCAAAGATACTGTTTTGGTCTAACATTTCTTTCGGGAAATAAAAACGATTATCTCCGTGACGACTACCAGCAAGGGATTGGACGATAGGAGACAGGCTAGAGAGTTCGGCTAGTTCTCCATTTTTTTGTAAAATCTCAATCTGTGTCCGTGGATTTTCAGATTCGGGACGATAGATATCATAAGGAAGGTCAAAGTTCTTATGAATGGCAGTATAGTAGTCGGGATCAAAGCCGATGTCCTCAACCAATTTTCTCATGCTAGCGAGTTGGTCTTGGTCTTCTTGTGAAAAGGTAATGGATTTAAAGACCTTGCGGTTGACAAAGCGTTGCGACAAATCAGCAAGAATCTTATCAGGACTGGTCATCCAGAGCTGAAAGTAGGTATTCATCACACCATCATCTAGAGCCAGATAATCAGACAAGGTCACATTTTTTTCAAAGAAAGGCAGGAGATGTGGGGAAGTTCGGGCAAAGAAGTCCTTGTCTTCAGGATAGAGTTCCTTGGCGCGTTTGAGGAGATTCTGCAGGAGAACTTCCATGGCGCGTGTTGCTGGGTGGAAATAAACCTGCATGTACATCTGGTAGCGACTGAGGACGTAGTCTTCGATGGCGTGCATGCCATTACGCTGAAAGGCGATACCATTTTCGACAGGACGAATGACTCGGAGGATGCGAGTCAGGTCAAATTCTCCATAGGATGCTCCTGTAAAATAGGAGTCACGCAAGAGATAGTCCATGCGATCTGCATCGATTTGACTGGAAATGAGTTGCACGACCTGCTTGTTAGGATAGGTATGGTCGATGACACTGGCAACCTTTTCTGGAAAATCTGGCGCCACTTGTAGTAGGACTTGGTGAATCTCTGTCTCAGGACTTTGGATAATCTCCTGAGTAATGGCTTCATGGTCTGTATCAAAGAGATGTTCAAAAGTATGGGAGTAGGCACCATGCCCAAGGTCATGTAGGAGAGCAGCGGTCATGGTCAAGAGAGACTCGGCAGGATTCCATTCCTTAGGATATTTTTCTTCAAAAATCTCTGTGATGCGACGAGCAATATCATAGACTCCAAGACAATGGGAGAAGCGACTGTGTTCTCCACCGTGGAAGGTATAACTGGAAGTTCCCAGTTGCTTGATACGGCGTAAGCGTTGAAATTCTTTTGTATTGATCAAGTCATAGATGATTTGATTATTGACATGGATGTAGTTGTGAACTGGGTCACGGAATACTTTTTCGTTCATATGACCATTATAGCAAAAAGCTAGAGTTTTTGGTAAAATAGTAGGATAAGAGAGAAGAAAGAGGACTTGATGTGAAGATTCGGATGCGAAATACGATTCAGTTTGATGAGCAGTTGGAAGTGATTGACCAGCTTTATGATGTAGAAGTGCATAAAAAGGGAGATTATAGCTACCTGCTTTTCTATAATGAGGAAAAGGAAAAAGTAGTGATTAAATTTCATGATCAAGAACTGGTGATGAGTCGTTTTTCCAATCCCAAGACCACTATGCGCTTTTTAAAGGATAGTGATAGTTTAGCCTATATCCCTACACCTATGGGCATGCAGGAATTTGTTATCCAAACCAGTCGCTATCAAGTTGATAGGCAAAAGATTGAACTAGATTATCAACTACAAAATCAAGAGGGACATCCCTTTGCCAGCTATCAATTGGAAATTACTTGGGGCTAGTCTCATGTCTTTTTCAAATTTAGCTAGCTGTCTTCTTGGATTGGCTTTCTAGTGTGGTAGATTAGGCTAATTTTTGGTATAATAAAAGTTATGGAAATCGAAAAAACCAATCGTATGAATGCGCTCTTTGAATTTTATGCAGCGCTTTTGACAGATAAGCAAATGAATTACATAGAGCTCTACTACGCTGATGATTACAGTCTTGCTGAAATTGCCGAGGAATTTGGTGTCAGTCGTCAGGCTGTCTATGATAATATCAAGCGGACAGAAAAGATTCTGGAAGATTATGAGATGAAATTGCACATGTACTCGGATTACATTGTCCGCAGTCAAATTTTTGACCAGATTTTGGAGCGCTATCCCAAAGATAGCTTTCTGCAGGAGCAGATAGAAATTTTAACAAGCATTGATAATAGAGAATAAGAGGAAGAAAAATGGCATTTGAAAGTTTAACAGAACGTTTGCAGAACGTCTTTAAAAATCTACGTAAAAAAGGAAAAATTTCAGAGGCTGATGTCCAAGAAGCAACCAAAGAAATTCGCTTGGCCTTGCTTGAGGCCGACGTTGCCTTGCCTGTTGTAAAGGACTTTATCAAGAAAGTTCGTGAGCGTGCAGTTGGGCATGAGGTCATTGATACCCTTAATCCAGCGCAACAGATTATCAAAATCGTTGATGAGGAACTGACAGCTGTTTTAGGTTCTGATACGGCTGAGATTATCAAGTCACCTAAGATTCCAACAATCATCATGATGGTTGGTTTACAGGGGGCTGGTAAAACAACCTTTGCGGGTAAATTGGCCAACAAACTCAAGAAGGAAGAAAATGCCCGTCCTTTGATGATTGCGGCGGATATTTATCGTCCTGCTGCCATTGATCAGCTTAAGACCTTGGGACAACAGATTGATGTTCCTGTCTTCGCACTTGGGACAGAAGTACCAGCTGTTGAGATTGTTCGTCAAGGTTTGGAACAAGCGCATGCCAACCACAACGATTATGTTTTGATTGATACGGCAGGTCGTTTGCAGATTGATGAGCTCCTCATGAATGAGCTTCGTGACGTGAAAGCCTTGGCTCAACCAAATGAAATCTTGCTTGTCGTTGATGCTATGATTGGTCAGGAAGCAGCCAATGTTGCGCGTGAGTTTAATGATCAGTTGGAAGTGACTGGGGTTATCCTTACTAAGATTGATGGCGATACTCGTGGTGGTGCTGC
The DNA here is from genome assembly GCF_963516575.1 of uncultured Streptococcus sp. Taxonomy (GTDB): domain Bacteria; phylum Bacillota; class Bacilli; order Lactobacillales; family Streptococcaceae; genus Streptococcus. The sequence goes on along the minus strand of NZ_CAUQCP010000051.1, from coordinate 2,555 downwards.
TCTATCTGTTCGACACATTACTGGAAAACCAATCAAGTTCACTGGTACAGGTGAAAAGATTACGGACATTGAAACCTTCCACCCAGACCGTATGTCAAGTCGTATTCTTGGTATGGGGGATATGCTCACTTTGATTGAGAAAGCTTCTCAGGAATACGATGAGCAAAAAGCACTTGAAATGGCTGAGAAGATGCGTGAAAACACCTTCGATTTCAATGATTTCATTGATCAGTTGGATCAGGTGCAAAACATGGGACCAATGGAAGACTTGCTCAAGATGATTCCAGGTATGGCCAACAATCCAGCCCTTCAAAATATGAAGGTGGATGAGCGTCAGATTGCTCGCAAACGTGCTATTGTGTCTTCAATGACACCTGAAGAACGTGAAAATCCAGATTTGTTAAATCCAAGCCGTCGCCGTCGTATCGCTGCAGGTTCTGGAAATACCTTTGTCGAAGTCAATAAATTCATCAAGGACTTTAACCAGGCTAAACAGCTCATGCAGGGTGTCATGTCTGGAGATATGAACAAGATGATGAAGCAGATGGGAATCAATCCAAATAACCTTCCTAAAAATATGCCAAATATGGGAGGAATGGATATGTCTGCCCTTGAAGGAATGATGGGACAAGGCGGTATGCCTGACCTGTCAGCTCTCGGAGGAGCAGGAATGCCAGATATGAGTCAGATGTTTGGTGGCGGACTTAAGGGTAAAATTGGCGAATTTGCCATGAAACAGTCCATGAAACGCATGGCGAATAAAATGAAGAAAGCAAAGAAGAAACGTAAGTAAGACAAGGGAAGGCCGCAGGGCTTTCCTTTTTTAGAAAGAAGAAAAATGAGCACTTCCGTAGTTGGAAATGCTCGTTTTTTGATGTATTTAGATTCTTAATCTTTATTTTCGTATGGCAAGATCAAGTTCAAGATGATTCCTGTCATGGCTGATAGGGCAGTACCTGAAAGGGTAACTGGACCAAGTTTAAGGATAGCTCCTCCAAGTCCAAGGACCAACATAGCACTTGCGATGATTAGGTTACGCATTTGAGCGAAATCAACACGTTCTTTAATCAAGACTTTCAAACCGTTGCTGGCGATAACTCCGTAGAGAAGGATTGACATACCACCAAGTACAGCATTTGGAATAGTTGAAATCAAGGCAGTGAATTTACCAAGGAAGCTAAGGGCAATTGCGATAAAGGCAGCGTTACGGATAACTGAGACAGAAGCGATACGAGTCATACCGATAACCCCTGTATTTTCTCCGTAAGTTGTATTGGCTGGTCCACCAAGGAAGGCAGAAACAGAAGTTGCGATACCGTCACCAAGAAGAGTACGGTGAAGACCTGGTTCTTTCAAGAATTGACGGCCACAGATTTGACCCAAAACAGTATGGTCTCCGATATGTTCAGAAATTGTTACGATAGCGATTGGCAAGATAGCGATGGTTTCTGGACCGAAGTAAAGATTGTATTCTTCAAAGGCACCACCTGTGCTAAATGGCAAGTAGAAACCAGGAATTTCAAACCAGTTAGCTTTAAGAACTGGTGTAAAGTCAACCAAGCCAAGAGTTAGTGCGAAGAGGTAACCACCGATAATGGCAAAGAGGAATGGAATGATTCGTAGGAAGCCTTTTCCTTTTGTGTTGATAAAGGCAGCAATCAAGAAAGTAACAACTGCTACAAGAGCATTTTTCCAATTTCCATCCGCTACAAGACCAGCATTGGTAACAGCTGAACCTGCAAGTCCAAGACCGATAACGATGATCATAGGTCCGATGATGATTGGTGGCAAGAGTTTATCAATCCATTTTGTACCTGCAAAACGAACACCAGCAGCGACAAGAACATAGATAAAACCTGTAAGGATAACCCCTGTTTGTGCAGCTGATACATCCCCTCCTAATTCCTTCATAGCTAGGGACATAGCTGTGATAAAGGCGAATGATGATCCTAGATAAACTGGAACTCTAAAACCAGTTGCGATCATGTAGATGAGTGTTCCAACACCTGAAGCAAAAAGGGCAACAGATACAGGCATTCCCAAAATCAAGGGTACCAAGATGGTCGCACCAAACATGGCGAAAACGTGTTGGAAGCTAAGGAGAATTCCTTTTCCAGCCGAAGGACGTTGGTCAACGTCTAGTAACAAATCAACAGTTGATTCTTGTTTCATATAAACCTCACTTTTGGGCATCAAAAAAGAGCCCATTATTTTACAGCAATAGGCCCTCAGAGTAAGACTTCTCTAAAATCTAGACTTTAAAGAGTTTCAAGTATTTCTGCGTCTTCGTCACCTCACGGGATGACATTAAAAACCTTTGCTTGTGATAGTATAGCAGAAAAAAATGATTTTGTAAATCATTTTTTCCCGAGCCTGGAAATAAAGGAGCGAGGTTGATTTTGTAAATCATTTTTTCCCGAGCCTGGAAATAAAGGAGCGAGGTTGATTTTGTAAATCATTTTTTCCCGAGCCTAGAAATAAAAGAGCGAGGATGATTTTGCAATGTCATTAAGTTAAGAAATTCAAATACAATTCTGTATTTGGGTTTCTTTTTT
>NZ_CAUQCP010000050.1:0-13096 GCF_963516575.1 uncultured Streptococcus sp. | reverse complement strand
CATAGTTTTAAAAATTAAGAAAATAGGAGAAATTTTAAGTTCTATTTAAGGTTAGGTGTGTATACTGTAATCATTAAATAAAGACCTCCTAATATTATTTGAAACAGATAACTCTGATTTAGTTTGAATTTGATTTTCATCTAATATCTTTATTTAATGAACTCCTAAACTTTTTCATAATAATCTCCTGCAAAAGTCGCCTGTCTGGGTGGCTTTTGTTTTATCATCCATGATATAATAGAAGCAAACGGAGGACGGAAAATGGTAAAAGTACGATTGTATTTGGTACGTCATGGCAAGACCATGTTTAACACGATTGGTCGCGCGCAAGGTTGGAGCGATACTCCCTTAACAGCTGAAGGTGAGAGAGGGATTCAAGAATTAGGAATTGGTTTGCGAGAGTCTGGTCTACAGTTTGAGCGTGCTTATTCGAGTGATTCTGGTCGCACCATTCAGACAATGGGAATTATCCTTGATGAACTTGGCTTGCAGGGGAAAATCCCTTATCGCATGGACAAGCGTATCAGAGAATGGTGTTTTGGTAGCTTTGACGGAGCCTATGATGGTGATCTTTTCATGGGCATTATTCCTCGTATCTTTAATGTGGACCATGTTCATCAATTGTCTTATGCTGAACTGGCTGAGGGCTTGGTAGAGGTTGATACAGCTGGTTGGGCTGAGGGCTGGGAAAAACTCAGTGGCCGAATCAAGGAAGGTTTTGAAGCGATTGCCAAAGAAATGGAAGAGCAAGGTGGAGGCAATGCTCTCGTTGTCAGCCACGGAATGACTATTGGAACCATTGTTTATCTGATTAATGGCATGCATCCTCATGGTCTAGATAATGGTAGCATGACAATCCTTGAATATGAGGACGGGCAGTTTAGCGTAGAAGTTGTCGGCGACCGTAGTTACCGAGAACTAGGACGGGAGAAGATGGAGGAAGCCTCTATTTAATCAGTCTAGACTTGCTTGCTAGGAACTGAGGATTTGATAGGAATATCAAGATAAGAAAAAACAGCCGAGGGTAATCCTTTCGGCTGTTTTTGATGGGGGAAACTAAAGTGTAATGCTGTTATTTTTAGAGATTTTCATAAATAAGAGCAAGGAAGCTACTGTTAGAACAGTCAGGATAGTTGACAAGGCTGCGGCAACACCGTAATTTCCTCTGAGAACCTCTGTATAAATAGCTACAGTCATTGTTCTTGTTTTGACATTGTAGAGGAGGATAGAAGTAGAGAGTTCTGAAATCATTGTGACCCAAGATAGGATGGCTCCAGAAATAATACCAGATAGCATCATTGGAGTTGTAATCTTGGCAAAGGTATTGAGACGGCTACTTCCTAAGCTTTCAGCAGCTTCTTCAATACTTGGTGCTATTTGTTGTAAGCTAGCAACAGATGAGCGAATAGTATAAGGCAATCTTCTGACAGATAGGGACATGATCAAGATGAAAGCTGTCCCTGTAATCATAAGAAATCCACTTCCAAATAGACCAGTATTGAAGGAAGAAATGAAGGCAATCCCTAGAACGGTTCCTGGTACAATATAAGGGACCATACTGAGGCTGTCAATTAAGTTTGTAAACAAATTCCGTTTTCTAACGGCTAGGTAGGAGATAAATGTTGCAAATAGGACAACTAGAACTAAGGCAATCAAAGGGATACGAATGGTATTGAAAATAGCAGATCCCATACGATTGAAAGCTACCTTGTAACTGTTTAGAGAATAACCTTTGACAAATACCATACCTGATGTTTTTAGGAAAGAAGTATAGATCAAGTAGACTTGAGGTAAAACAGAGATAAAGATAATTCCGTAGACTGTTGCATAAATGGCAGCCATTTTTCCTTTTGTAGTTTTTTTAGGCTCAATTGGATGGAGCGAATTCATACTGAAACTGTAGCGATTTGAAATATATTTTTGGATAAGGAAAATTGCCAAGGCAATGATAATCGCCATAATTGCTAAAGCAGATGCAAAAGCAGAATTTCCTCCAACCTCGCTAATAAATTGGGTATAAATTAAGACGGGGAAAGTCCGATATCCTTCACCAATTAACATAGGCGTTCCAAAGTCTGAGAATGCTCTCATAAATACAAGTAGGGCAGCTGCTAGTAAGGTTGGAACGAGGAGAGGTAAAACAACCGTTACGATCCGCTTAAATCCGAAGGACCCCATGCTTTCAGCGGCTTCAAGTAGAGAATTGTCAATACTCTTCATTGTTCCAGCAACGTATAGAAATACTAGTGGGAATAGTTGCAGTGTGAAGACAAGCACAATTCCTTTGAATCCATAAATATCGATAGCTGGAAGATGAAGGGTATTTGTCAGGAATTTAGTAATGACCCCATTTCGTCCCAGCAAGAGAATCCAGGAGTAGGCTCCCACGAAAGGAGCTGACATGGAAGCAATGATAATCAATATTTGTAGAAATTTCTTTCCCTTGAAATCATACATGGAAAAGAGATAAGCTAATAAGGTTCCTACAACTAAGGAAGTGACAGTAGCGGTAATGGAAACCTTGAAACTGTTGACAAGTGTCTCGGAGTAGTAGGCTTTACTAAAGAAAGTGACAAAATTAGCTAGTGAAAATTGTCCCTCATGTATGAGTGCTTGCTTGAGCACGGTAACGATAGGATAAACGAGAAAGACAAGATAGGTAAGAAAGATGAAGAAAGAGGAGGCTGTCCAAATATTTAGTTTTTTACGCTCCATGGTTGACTCCTTTTATCAGGTTTTGGGAACCATCTGCAGAAAAGACGTTTAATTTTTGAGTATTGATTCGTAGACGAATACGATCACCTTTTTGTAGATCTTCTTCAAAAGTTGATTCTTCGCTAACTTGAATTTTTGAGGTAAAGCCTGTCTCGATGAAGTATTCAGTATTCAGTCCAAGATAGACGCTATCGCTAATAGTTCCTTCAATATCTCCAGATTCATCTTTGATAAACTCTTCAGGACGAATGCTTACATGAATAGCTTGTTCCTCAGCCTGATCAAGGGCTGGCATTCGAAGGGCATAGCCATCTGAAAAGACGATATAAGCGCCGTCGCTCCGTTTTTCGAGATTGGCAGGGATGATATTTGTGCGTCCGATAAAGGTTGCTACAAACTCATTAGCTGGTTTATGATAGAGTTCTTTTGGTCGGCCGATTTGTTGGATCACCCCATCTTTCATAACAGCAATTTGGTCTGAAATAGCCATGGCTTCTTCTTGGTCGTGGGTCACATAAACAGTTGTAATTCCCACTTCGTGTTGGATTTCTCGAATGGCTTGACGCATATCCAAGCGAAGTTTGGCATCCAGATTACTAAGTGGCTCGTCCATGAGGAGAACACTTGGATTAACCGCTAAGGCACGTGCCAAGGCGACACGTTGTTGTTGTCCACCACTGAGTTTATCAGGCTTTCGGTCTGCATATTGAGCAATTTGCATGAGTTCAAGATACTTGTTGGTCTGTTGAATCAATTCTTCTTTTGGAACCTTCTTTTGCTTAAGACCAAAAGCAACATTATCTCGGACAGTCAAATGTGGGAAAATAGCGTAGTTTTGGAAAACCATGCCGATATTGCGTTTGCTGGGTTCCATATTATTGATTTTTGTATCATCGAAGTAAAATTCTCCGCCTTCGATACTGTTGAAACCTGCAATCATGCGAAGAAGAGTCGTTTTCCCACATCCTGAAGGACCAAGGATGGTAAAGAGACTTCCTTTGGGAACTGTAATATTTAAATTATCAATAACAGGAACATCGTGGTAGATTTTTTTGGCGTTAATAATTTTGATCTCACTCATAGTGAACCTCTTTTACTGTTTAGATTGGATATCTGTAAAAATGTCATTGTACTTTTTAAGAATAGTGGATTTATTTTTAATGACATAATCTGAATCTTCGGTGGCAATCTTGATTTCTGTCATAGCCTTCATATTTTTATTGGTTTTAGCATTTTTACGAATAGGTCTGATTGTAGTTTCAGTTCCTAGCTTATCTTGGATTTCTTGAGAAAGGATGAAATCGATAAATTTCTTAGCATTTTCCATGTGTTTGGCGTTTTTGACGATGGCCGCGTTACCAGGTAAAAAGACGGTACCTTCTTTTGGATAAATGACTTTTACATCAACTCCATCATTTAAGAGTTTTAAGGCAGGATCTTCATAGGTGAGTCCAACAGCCATTTCCCCATCGGCGACAGCTTTGTAAACATTTGAAGAGCTAGATGCAATTTTTCCATCTACTAGGGTAAATAGATTTTTCACATAGGTCCAAGCTTGTTCATTTTCGTATCCACCTTGGTCTACAAGCATGTTTGTTAATTGAGCAAAGGCGCTAGATGCGTTACTTGGATCAGCAGTGGCGATTTTTCCTTTTAATTTAGGATTGAGTAGATCATTGTAGCCTTCAATTTTAATATCTTTTGTAAGAGCTGAATTGGCAATGATAACACTGACATCCAGTGTATAAGGTGTGTAGAATCCTGTTTTATTTTGATATTCAGGGATTATCTGGTCGTTCTCTTGAGAAATATAAGGTTCAAAAAGTTTTTCGTTAGAAGAGAAGAGGGCGTAGGAGCCTCCGAAAATGACATCGGCTACTGGGGATTCTTTTTCGGCCTCAGCTTTTTTGAACAATTCACCCGTACTGGCTTGTACTAAATCAACCTTAATACCATATTTTTCTTCGAAGGCAGGGATTGTCTCTTCAATAAGGTCTTCAGGGTTAGGCGAGTATATAACCAAAGCATTATCCGAATCTGTCTCAGTGTTAGTTTCCGAATCTGTTGTTGAAGAACATCCAGATAAAGTAAGAAATATCCATCCACAAGAGAGAAAGAATAGTAGTTTTTTCATAAGAATCTCCTTTTTTTACGAACGTTTTCACTCTACAATTTGCTTAATATTTATAATTTGCAGAGTTCTATAGGATATAATAAAAACCTTAAAGAAATCTAAAACGGGGAATATGAGTCAAAGGCGCCAGGGGAAAAAGATGGAAGAGATAAATAATCGATATAAGTTAATTTTAAGTGAGGGTTAATTTTTTATACTGCTAAATAAGTTGGATTTGCTATTCGAACTTTCTTACCAGAAGTTACTTTGAGAAGTTACCCTTTCTTACTATCCAAGCCCAAAAGAACATTTCTCGTCTTTCAAATTCCCTCAAAAATGGTATAATAGTAACATCACAAAATTGGAGAGAGACCATGAGTTTTTACAATCATAAAGAAATTGAGCCTAAGTGGCAGGGCTACTGGGCAGAACATCATACATTTAAGACAGGAACAGATGCATCAAAACCTAAGTTTTATGCTCTTGACATGTTCCCTTATCCGTCTGGAGCGGGTCTACACGTAGGTCACCCAGAAGGTTATACAGCAACCGATATCCTCAGCCGTTACAAACGTGCGCAAGGATATAATGTCCTTCACCCGATGGGTTGGGATGCTTTTGGTTTGCCTGCAGAGCAATATGCTATGGATACAGGTAATGACCCAGCAGAATTTACAGCTGAGAACATTGCCAACTTCAAACGCCAAATCAATGCGCTTGGATTCTCTTATGACTGGGATCGTGAAGTCAATACAACAGATCCAAACTACTACAAGTGGACTCAATGGATTTTCACCAAGCTTTACGAAAAAGGCTTGGCCTATGAAGCGGAAGTGCCAGTAAACTGGGTTGAGGAATTGGGAACAGCCATTGCCAACGAAGAAGTTCTTCCTGACGGAACTTCTGAGCGTGGAGGCTATCCAGTTGTCCGCAAGCCAATGCGCCAATGGATGCTCAAAATCACGGCATATGCAGAGCGCTTGCTCAATGACTTAGATGAACTTGATTGGCCAGAGTCTATCAAGGACATGCAGCGCAACTGGATTGGTAAATCAACTGGTGCCAATGTAACCTTTAAAGTTAAGGGAACAGATAAGGAATTCACAGTCTTTACCACTCGTCCTGACACCCTTTTCGGTGCGACTTTCACAGTCTTGGCTCCTGAGCATGACCTGGTTGATGCTATTACAAGCCCAGAGCAAGCAGAAGCCGTAGCAGACTACAAACACCAAGCTAGCCTCAAGTCTGACTTGGCTCGTACAGACCTTGCCAAAGAAAAAACTGGTGTCTGGACAGGTGCTTATGCCATCAACCCTGTCAATGGCAAGGAAATTCCAATCTGGATTGCGGACTATGTTCTTGCTAGTTATGGAACAGGTGCGGTTATGGCTGTACCTGCCCACGACCAACGTGACTGGGAATTTGCCAAACAATTTGACCTTCCAATCGTCGAAGTACTTGAAGGTGGAAACGTTGAAGAAGCTGCCTACACAGAAGATGGCCTTCACGTTAATTCAGACTTCCTAGATGGATTGAACAAAGAAGACGCAATTGCTAAGATTGTGGCTTGGTTGGAAGAAAAAGGCTGTGGACAAGAGAAGGTTACCTACCGTCTCCGCGACTGGCTCTTTAGCCGTCAACGTTACTGGGGAGAGCCAATTCCTATCATTCATTGGGAAGATGGAACTTCAACAGCTGTTCCTGAAAGTGAATTGCCACTTGTCTTGCCAGTAACCAAGGACATCCGCCCTTCAGGTACAGGGGAAAGTCCACTAGCTAACTTGACAGATTGGCTTGAAGTGACTCGTGAAGATGGTGTTAAAGGTCGTCGTGAAACCAATACCATGCCACAATGGGCAGGTTCAAGCTGGTACTACCTCCGCTATATTGATCCACACAATACTGAGAAATTGGCTGATGAGGATCTTCTCAAACAATGGTTGCCAGTAGATATCTACGTGGGTGGTGCAGAGCATGCTGTTCTTCACTTGCTTTACGCTCGTTTCTGGCACAAATTCCTCTATGACCTCGGTGTTGTTCCGACTAAGGAACCATTCCAAAAACTCTTTAACCAAGGGATGATTTTGGGAACCAGCTACCGTGACCACCGTGGGGCTCTTGTGGCAACCGATAAGGTTGAAAAACGTGATGGTTCTTTCTTCCATGTGGAAACAGGAGAGGAGTTAGAGCAAGCGCCAGCCAAGATGTCTAAATCGCTCAAGAACGTTGTTAACCCAGACGACGTGGTGGAGCAATACGGTGCCGATACTCTTCGTGTCTATGAAATGTTCATGGGGCCACTTGATGCTTCAATCGCTTGGTCAGAAGAAGGTCTGGAAGGAAGCCGTAAATTCTTGGACCGTGTTTACCGTTTGATTACAAGCAAGGAAATCCTTGCGGAAAATAATGGCGCTCTTGACAAGGTTTACAATGAAACAGTCAAAGCTGTCACAGAACAAATTGAGTCCCTCAAATTCAACACAGCCATTGCCCAACTTATGGTATTTGTCAACGCTGCTAATAAGGAAGACAAACTCTATGTGGACTACGCCAAAGGCTTTATCCAATTGATTGCCCCATTTGCACCTCACTTGGCAGAAGAGCTCTGGCAAACAGTTGCAGCAACAGGTGAGTCAATCTCTTACGTGACTTGGCCAACTTGGGATGAAAGCAAATTAGTTGAAGACGAAATCGAAATCGTTGTCCAAATCAAAGGAAAAGTCCGTGCTAAACTCATGGTCGCTAAAGACTTGTCACGTGAAGAATTACAAGAAATCGCTTTAGCGGATGAAAAAGTCAAAGCAGAAATTGACGGTAAGGACATCGTGAAAGTGATTGCAGTACCTAACAAACTTGTTAATATCGTCGTTAAATAACGAGTTTATTAGCTCTATCTGCCACCTTCAATAGTCCACTGGACTATTGAAGCCAACTAAATTGGTTAATATTGTTGTGAAATAAGATAGGAATCCTTCAGAGTAGAATCTGGGGGATTTTTTGAATGAAAAATATAATTCTGTTTCCATCATCTCACCACTTAACCTCTCATTTTAACCACTTATCTCAAAAGTCGATTTTTCTTTCATACTTTTTGTTAAACTGATGAGATAAAGAGGAGGAAATAAATATGATTTTACAAGCTAAACATTTGACTAAACGTTACGGCGATCATATGGCTGTTGACGATATTCAGTTAGAGTTTGAAAAAGGGAGTTTTAATGCTATTTTGGGTCCAAATGGTGCAGGAAAATCAACCACCATTTCCATGTTAATTGGTTTGAAAAAGCCGACAAAAGGTCAGATTCGATATGCGCCAAATACGAAAATCGGAGTTGTTTTTCAAGCTAGTGTACTAGATGAGATGTTGACGGTTAGGGAAAATCTTACGATTCGTGCTCAACAGTATAAGGAGATTGCAGCAAGTCGTGTGGATGATTTGATCCATCAACTGGGTTTGACTGCTTTCCAGAAGCAACTATATGGGACTTTGTCAGGTGGGCAAAAACGTAGGGTTGATATTGCGCGTGCTCTTCTTTCACAGCCAGATATTCTTTTCTTAGATGAACCAACGACAGGTCTAGATATTCAGACTCGCAAAGCCATTTGGGATTTACTGTCTCGACTACAAAAGGATGAAGGGATGACTATTATCTTAACGACTCATTATCTGGATGAAGCGGATGAAGCGGATCAGATTTATATCGTTGATCATGGGAAAGTGATTGCGCAAGGTTCTGCGACGGCTATTAAAAGTCAGTATGCATCTAATATTCTAAAAATTCATTTTAAAGAAATGAAGGATTTAGAAAAGTTGCTACAGACTGGAATGATAGTAAAGGAAGAAAATGAGCTGGAATATCTTTTTTATCCAAGGACATCACTGGAAGCTATTGAATATTTGGCAAAAGTACGAGAAGAAATTGATTCTTTTGAGTTTCGTCCAGGTACCATGGATGATGCCTTTATTGCACTTACAGGAAGAGAGGTTCGCTAATGTTAGCTTTATTGAAACGGAATTTTATCTTATATTTTCGTAATCGTTCAGGAGTATTTTTCTCATTATTGGGGGCATTGATTTCCTTCCTCCTTTATATCATTTTTTTGCAGAAGAACTTGACGGATGCTTGGTCCCAACTCCCTGATAATACGAACCTTTTAAATAACTGGCTGATGGGTGGGACCTTGGCTGTGACTGGGATTACAACAAGTTTTACGGCTCTTACACAAATGGTACAGGATCGTGAAAATCAAGTGGATCAAGATCTATTTTTGACAGATTTAGGTAGCTGGGGTTTACAGGTGTCCTATCTAATCAGTAGTATTACCATCTCTTTTGTCATGCAGGTGTTTATGTTTGCTGTTATGGGGCTTTATTTTAAAGAAAGTCCAGTTATCAGTCATTTACCGGAAATTGCTTTGATTATGTTGTTAAGTAGTCTGCTTTCAAGTTTGATAAATATTCTCTTGATTTATCGTTTTCAATCTGTAGATAGTCTTGGCAAACTGGCAACTATAGTGGGAACTGCTTCTGGATTTTTAGTAGGAACTTATGTCCCTATTGGAGTTTTACCTGATTTTGCACAGATTATCATGAAGTGTACCCCTGCAACTTATATTGCTTCTCTTTATCGACAAATTTTAATGAAAGAACCATTAGAGACCGCATTTACAGGAAATAGCAGCTTGTTAAAGGAATTTCAAGAAAAAATGGGAATCCAAATCAACTGGCAAGAACTATTGACAAAGGAAGAGACATACTTTATAGTGGTTATTATCAGTCTCGTCGCTATTCTTCTTTGGCTTTTATTTGTTAAAGTGTTTAGCAGGAGAAAATAAAAGTATATTGGAGAGAAAATGAAGATTCGTTTTGAAATGAAGGCAGAGTTTTCAGAAAAGGACCCACATATTGTAATTCAGGCAGCTCAGTTAACCGACCAAGCAAGGGAAGTCATGGAGTATTTAGAACAATTTTCAACGACCAATCAGGTGGTCATTCCTATTCGAACGGATGATCATCTGGTTATGGTAAAAATTGAGGATCTTATTCTAGCAGATATCGATAAGAACTTGTTAACCATTTATACGGTAGACGGGATTTATAAAACTAAGGAAACATTGATAAACTTTCAGAATCGGATTAATCGGCGTAATTTTATACAGATATCACGCCATTCAATTATAAACATTGACCATTTAGAGTCATTATCAGATAGTTTTTCAGGAAATATGATGGCTAAAATGACTCGGGGCATCAAATCTAGTGTGAGTCGGAAATACGTTAAGTCCTTAATGAATTATCTAGGTTTATAGGAGAAAATCATGAAACGATTAATTGATTATTTTGTATCGGGAATGCGTACGGCTTCCTTCTTTTATTTGAGTATGATGGTGTTGACTCAGTTTTATCCAGGTATTGCCTATCCTGAACCAATGACAAAAAATATTCTAGCTCTGTTTTTAATGGGTGGAATTATGGGGGTATTGACTTTAATACTTGAAAAGCTAGAGTTTCTTGCTTTTAGTATACGTGTAGGAGTTCATTTATTAGTGACAGCTACTATTTTAGTATTGACCTCTCTATTTTTTGGTTGGGGTTCAGCCTTGTGGAGTCCCTTGCTTTGGTTCTTTTTCTTGTTAATTTATGGATTGATATGGTTGTATCAAATCTGGCAAACTCATAAACTCACCCAACGAATTAATCAAGCCTTAGAGGATAAAAGACAGAAAACGGGTCACTAATATAGTGTTGAGTATGAAGTTTGAAGACAGTGCCAGTTTCCAAAGAGAACAATTTGTGATATAGTATTTTCAGCTTAAAACAAGGAGAAGAAAAATGCCAGTAAACGAATATGGTCAGATGATTGGTGAGTCAATGGAAGGTTATACACCCGGTGCACTGCCTTCTATTGATTTCTTAGAAGGGCGTTATGCTCGAATAGAGGCTCTCTCGGTAGAAAAGCATGAGGAGGATTTATTAGCTGTTTATGGCCCTGATACGCCTCGGGAAATATGGACCTATCTCTTTCAGGAGCCAGTGGCAGATATGGAGGAACTGGTCAGCCTTTTAAATCAGATGTTGACTCGTAAGGACCGTTTTTACTATGCAATCATAGACAAGGCAACTGGTAAGGCTTTGGGAACTTTTTCTCTCATGCGCATTGACCAGAATAACCGAGTAATAGAAGTGGGAGCTGTCACTTTTTCTCCAGAGCTCAGGGGGACACGGATAGGAACAGAAGCCCAGTATCTCTTGGCTTGTTATGTCTTTGAGGAGCTTAACTATCGTCGCTATGAATGGAAATGCGATGCTCTTAACATGCCATCAAGACGAGCTGCGGAGCGTTTGGGATTTGTCTACGAAGGAACCTTCCGTCAGGCAGTGGTTTATAAGGGGCGTACGAGGGATACGGATTGGTTGTCTATGATTGATAAGGACTGGCCAAAAGTTAAATCTCGTTTGGAAACATGGTTGCGTCCTGAAAATTTTGACCAAAATGGACAGCAGTACAAGAGCTTGAGAGAACTCTAAGAGGTGATGATATGATTAGCGTTAGAAAGCAAGATGTTGTCAAGCTAGAAGATGTTTTACATCTCTATCAGGCTGTCGGTTGGACAAATTATACAAATCAACCTCAGATGCTGGAGCAGGCCTTGCCCCATTCACTTGCTGTTTATTTAGCGTTTGATGGGGAGAAAATAGTTGGCTTGATTCGTTTAGTTGGAGATGGTTTTTCATCAGTTTTTGTACAGGATTTGATTGTTTTGCCTACTTATCAGCGCCAAGGGATTGGTAGCGCCTTGATGAAACAGGCTTTAGGAGATTTTAAAGGAGCCTATCAAGTCCAGCTGGTGACAGAACAGACAGAAAAAAACGTGGGATTTTATCGTTCTATAGGTTTTGAAACCTTATCCACCTATGATTGTATAGGAATGATTTGGGTGGATCGAGAAAAATTACAATAATTCTTTTATCTTAAGTTAATTTTAAGTCTTCTACTGTATCATATAGTCATTAAGTAAAGACCTCCTAACTTTATTTAATAAAAAATCCTAAATTTTTCTTTTTCATAATAATCTCCCTAAAGAAGTCACCCAATCAGGTGGCTTTTTTGCGTGGTGAGGTGCTGGTGATAGAAATTTTTTGCAAAATAGTAAAATTTTAGAAAAGTTAAGTTAGTTTTAAGTTTCGTCTTGTATCATGTAATCATTAAATAAAGACCTCCTAACTTTATTTAATAAAATCCTAAACTTTTCTTTTTCATAATAATCTCCCTTAACTCCACCCAATCAGGTGGAGTTTTTTGGCTCTATTTCAGGCTTTTGGGGACTATTCTAAAAATCATTTTTCGATATTTTTCGGTATTTTTCGGATTTTGGTCGGGAAATTGGCGGGAACTTTTTTAGCGAATGTGACTAAGAAATAGGTCTGTTGTTATTTAAGTGAATTCAACCTTAATTTGATTGTAGGTGACTGTTAATTGAAGGAGTGGAACTATTGTAATGACGATTTTACTTGTCCAGTAGTGGCGTATTAAATGAGGAGTGACATGTAAGTTTGTCTCTTCGTTTATGAAATCAAAATTTCTATGAAATTGATAGAATCCCTAACTTTCTCTTAAACTTGAAAGTCTTGTTGTACAGTGGTTAAAGCTTGCGAAATCGAGAATGTAAACCTTTGACAAAATGTGTGAACTGTGGGATAATAAAAAGGAATTGAGTACTAGTTCTATATCATAGGCTAGAAAAGACCCCAAGCTCACGACCAAATAAGCTTGGGGTCTTTTTTGACACTATTTGTCCTTGTTTAGCCATTTATCGACTAATCGAAGAACGACACCGACCACAATTGGTCCGATGATAGTTTTGAGTACTAATTCCATCATGGGCTATCTCACCTCCTTTCGTAGGCGGTGTAGAAGTGCCGAACAATATTATATCATAAAATACTCTACTCTCTCAGTAGGATAGAGTGCTTTTGCATTTGGAAAGGAGAAAGTCATGAATGATTTACTCCTTATCCCAGTAATTTTTTTAGCAGTAGGAGGAATTCTCATTCTTTTATGGAGACTCTTTCTTATTGCCAGTGGACTTTTCCTGATTGGTTTTGTCAGTTTTCTTATTTTCGTTGAGGGCTATGGAATTTATCTGTTCTTTACAGAGACTGAACTTTACACGGCAGATTTAGCTCAAAATGAATTATTTAGTTTTACGATTTTCTTTATCATCTTTAATTTAGTTTTACTTGTATTAGTAAGTTTGGCGGGATGC
>NZ_CAUQCP010000049.1:0-13331 GCF_963516575.1 uncultured Streptococcus sp. | reverse complement strand
TCTCAATCACGCCTCCTATTAAAGTAGTTAGACCACTAACTTAATGACATTGAGTCTTCTCTTACTTATTTTTCGTATTTGGTCTTTCTCAGCTGACGCTTATTGTTCAAAATTATTGGCAATTTTCTTCCCAGATTGGCAATTTCGTCTGGATTCAAAATATCTTGAGTTTACTATTTAGCGGAGTCATGATTTGGATTCTGGTTAAGACAGGGCACGGTTATCTCTTTCACATTCCAAGAAAAAAATGGCTTTGGTATTCGATTTTGACAGTACTAGTGGTAGTTCTCCAGATCTCTTTTAACGTTCAGACAGCTAAACATGTTCAGTCAACTGCTGAAGGTTGGGCCGTATTGATCGGTTATAGTGAGACCAACTTTGCTGAGCTAGGTATCTATATAACCCTGTTCTTTCTGACTCCACTTATGGAAGAGCTGATTTATAGAGGATTACTGCAACACGCCTTCTTTAAGCATTCTAGATTTGGCCTTGATTTGCTTCTTCCGTCAATTTTATTTGCTCTTCCTCATTTTTCAAGCCTGCCTAGTTTGTTAGATATCTTCGTCTTTGCAACATCTGGCATCATCTTTGCTAGTTTGACCCGCTATACCAAGAGCATTTATCCTTCCTATGCGGTGCATGTGATTAATAATATTTTCGCGACATTACCATTTTTGCTGACTTTTTTACATAGGGTGTTTGGGTAAAATATTAGCATGAGAGCTAGGAAGGAACGTTTTTCAATTTAAGGAGGTAAATGAGTATGACACCATTAAAGTGGTTTGCTGGAGGAAGAGAAAGGCGTTGTGAAGCGATGGCGATCATTGACTATCTACTGGAAGATATAAAGGATGTGCCTCAACTGACTCTCTTGAAAAATCTGTTAGTGAGTTATAAAAGACGATTAGAGGACGATGGGACCTCTACTCCATTTATATTGAGCCAAATGAATGTTGACATCTCACGTGTGTTGATTGACAATAAGCTGACTTTGTCAAAAAGTCAAGCTGAGCAGATCAAAAAATTGAGAGAATTATCAGCTATTCGCTATGGTTACTGAAGAAGTGTAGGGACAGGTCGCTTTCTAAAAATTTCCAGTCAAATAAATTGCATTCGTTTTCTCAAGCAGGTATACTAGTATTGTTAGATGAAAAATTCTGAAAATTTAAGAATAGAAAAGAGAACAAATCTTATGGCAAAAGATATTCGTGTCTTACTTTACTACCTTTATACTCCAATTGAAAATGCAGAGCAATTTGCTGCAGACCACTTGGCTTTCTGTAAATCAATCGGCCTTAAAGGCCGTATCCTAGTCGCTGACGAGGGAATTAACGGAACAGTTTCAGGTGACTATGAAACAACTCAAAAATACATGGACTACGTTCACAGCCTTCCAGGCATGGAAGATCTCTGGTTCAAGATTGACGAAGAAAATGAACAAGCCTTCAAGAAGATGTTTGTTCGCTACAAGAAAGAAATTGTCCACCTTGGTTTGGAAGACAACGACTTTGATAACGACATCAACCCACTTGAAACAACAGGTGCTTACTTGTCTCCAAAAGAGTTCAAAGAAGCCCTTCTTGACGAAGATACAGTTGTCCTTGACACACGTAACGATTATGAGTACGACCTAGGACATTTCCGTGGAGCTATCCGCCCAGATATCCGCAACTTCCGTGAGTTGCCACAATGGGTCCGTGACAACAAGGAAAAATTCATGGACAAGCGTGTCGTGGTTTACTGTACAGGTGGCGTTCGCTGTGAGAAATTCTCAGGCTGGATGGTCCGTGAAGGCTACAAAGATGTTGGCCAATTGCACGGAGGAATTGCAACTTACGGTAAAGACCCAGAAGTCCAAGGCGAGCTTTGGGATGGGAAAATGTACGTCTTTGACGAGCGTATTGCCGTAGATGTTAACCATGTCAATCCAACTATCGTAGGAAAAGACTGGTTTGATGGAACACCATGTGAACGTTATGTCAACTGTGGAAATCCATTCTGTAACCGTCGTATCTTGACATCAGAAGAAAATGAAGACAAGTACCTTCGTGGATGTTCACACGAGTGTCGTGTTCACCCACGTAACCGCTATGTTTCAGAAAATGAATTGACACAAGCTGAAGTTGTCGAGCGCCTAGCCGCTATCGGTGAAAGCTTGGATCAAGTAGCTACAGTATAATATCAAACAGTCCTTAGGGGCTGTTTTTCTATGCTTTTTACTCAAAAATCTAATACTAAATGAAAATCAAAGAGCAAACTAGGAAGCTAGCCGCAGGCTGTACTTGAGTACGGCAAGGCGAAGCTGACGCGGTTTGAATTTGATTTTCGAAGAGTATAAAGTTTGTTTTTGTATCTTTCAGAAAAATAGGGTATACTATATGTAAACGATTTCAAAGGAGTCCAGTTATGACGAAAACATTTTTTATTCCAAATAAACAGAGCATTTTAGGAGAACAGGAAATTTTGACTGCCAAGTCTATCTTGGCCTTGGTAGATGGTTTGGAGTCACATAGCTATGATGCAGTCTATCTCCGTCAGCCTCTTAATCGTCTCGAGTATATCGAGTGTGCGATAGTGGGGCAATCACAATTTCTTTTTAAAGTCAGTTATGATGATGGTCAAAAGGCTTACCGTATCGATCTTCCTGACCTATTAACGAAGACAGATTGGGAAATTATCAAATCATTTTTAGTTGCCTTGCTTGCTTACACAGGAACTGAGATTGAAGGACTAGATGGTTTTGATTTTGAAGCTTATTTCCAAGCAAGTATTCAAGCCCATCTCGCTGATAGTGCAGCCCGCTTTACGATTTGCCAAGGAATTTTTAATCCTGTTTTCTTTAGTCATGAGGATTTGAAAAGCTTTTTAGGGGAAGATGGCTTGGCTCAATTTGAAGCGCGTGTACGTGCGGTTCAAGAGACGGATGCCTACTTTGCAAGAGTTTCCTTCTATCAAGATGGAGAAGACCAAGTGCACGGTGTTTACCATCTGGCTCAAGGCGTCAAGACTGTTTTGCCGAGAGAACCGTTTGTTCCTGTAGCCTATATGGAGCAATTGGTGGATAAGGAAGTTCAGTGGGAGATTGACTTGGTTCAAATTACAGGAGATGGCTCTAAACCAGAAGACTATGAAGCTATCGCTCGCTTGGACTATGCAAAATTTCTAGAGTCACTACCATCAGCATCTTACCACCAACTAGATGCCAATCAATTAGAAGTACAACCCATCTTAGACAAAGATTTTAAAGCATTAGCACAAGAAGAGTAAATCAGAAGCAGGTCAATCGACTTGCTTTTTGACATAGAAAAAATCCTGCCATGGATGACAGGATTGCTACTCAATGAAAATCAAAGAGCAAACTAGGAAGCTAGTCGCAGGCTGCTCAAAACACTGTTTTGAGGTTGTAGATAAGACTGACAAAGTCAGGAACATATATCTACGGTAAGGCGACGCTGACGTGGTTTGAAGAGATTTTCGAAGAGTATGAATTTTAAAGAAAGGCCAAGATACGAAGATAATCTCCAATCAGTGCCACTTCAGCTACAAAGAAGAGGAGGATAATGACTCCGTTGACAAGGACAGACAAGAATAATTGATAGAAGGAGTCGGTTTCACTTGCTTGACTTGGTCTTGTAATGATATGGAGACTGGCAAGCAGAATGATTCCAATGCTAATCACACACAAGAGGGCTGTAAATCGTAGGCTGTCAAAGAAGGAAAAGAAACTAGCAATAGCAGTGAGGAAGATTGGAATTGCTAAGGTGTAGTAATAGTTGAACTGAAATTTATGTCATAACACAAAGATAGTTATATATATTTCAAATATTGCTTATCTCTATAGAAAATAGTAAAATATATACAGGGAATTTATCTTTTATATGGAAATAGTTGTCAGGAGAGTAAATAAATGGATATAAAAATAGAAGTAGGTAAAAGAATCCGAATGTTGCGAGAGATGAAACATATCACTCGTGAAACTCTTTGTGATGATGAAACCGAGATAACGGTGCGCCAATTAGCACGGATTGAATCAGGCCAGTCTTCCCCGAGTTTATCCAAGGTAGAGTATATAGCTTACAAACTAGGCTGTTCAATTTCACATATAGTAGATATGGATCATATGATTTTACCCTCCGAGTACTTGATATTAAAGGATAAACTCATTAAGTTTCAAACTTATGGAGATGATGATAGAATCCAAGTTAAGGAAGAGTTGTTTGATAGAGTTTACGAACACTATTATGACAGTCTGCCTGAGGATGAGCAGATTGCAGTTAGTGCCTTACAAGCCAATTTTGATGTCTTTGTAAGTGAAGATGCAGGGTTTGGCGATGCTTTGCTGGATGAGCATTTTGAGCAAGTAAAGATAAGGAAAAATTACTCGGTGAATGATTTGCTTCTCATAAAATTATACTTTGGTTCATGTTTGGCAAGACCGACTGAGTATCATCATGAACTATTTTGGATGCTTTCTAAAAAACTTATAAGAGAAACAAATGCATCAGATTTAGAGACAGCTTATATGTTAAAGCAAACAGTACTCGATTCTCTAGCTGTTCAATGGATGGAAAAATCTTACTCCACTTTTGAGCCTTATGTTAAGGCGATGAATAGGCTGATGATTTTATCGCAGGATTTTCAAAAGAAACCAATCGTAGATATGCTTGAAGCAATGTGTACCTTATTTCATAAACGGGATAAGGAAAAAGCCATCCGCTTATACGATAGAGCTATTATTTGTGCTCAAGCATTTGGAGACCAAGTATTAGAAGCGCGTATATTGGGAGAAAAAGAAAAAGATCTAAAAACTTTTGAGGAAATGGAGAGCTAACATGACATTTTTGTCATGTTTTTTTATTTTTGAAAGCGTTAAACTAGAGATGCAATGAAAAGTCAAGAGAGTTATTTGGGTTAGGAGGGAAGAGATGGGGAATCTTAGTATCTTACTAGAGACGTTTACACAAACTCGCCACAGTCTGATAGTTCGAAATAACACGACTTCGCAAAAGTTGGTAGAGATAGCATTAAATAACGAAATCTTTCGCCTAGCTATTTTAGATGCAGGCGAAGAGCGAGTTTTAATTCTGCCTGAGGAAGTAACGGATGTGAAGAATTTTGGAATTTCAGAGGTGGAGGATAATTCATGAAAGCAAAGGATATAATGAACGGAGAGAAACTATGAATCGTGTGATTTTAAGTCTTAAAAATATCGATAAAACATATGGGAAAGAACAGGTTCTTCATAATGCTTCCTTTGATATTGAGCAAGGAGAAATATGTGGTCTTATCGGCGAAAATGGTGCGGGAAAGACAACATTAATGAGAATTCTCCTAGGACTAATTCAATCTGATAAGGGAGAAATCAAGAGTGTTTCTCAGCATAAGATTGGCAGTATTATCGAGTCACCTGCCCTTTATCCAAACTTGACTGGACGTCAACACTTGCAATATTATAAAACAAGATTTGGTTTAAAGACAGATATCATAAAAATGTTGGAATTGGTTCGCCTACCCCAAACATCATGGGACAGAAAAGTAAAAAATTATTCTCTTGGAATGAAGCAAAGATTATCGATAGCAATTGCCCTTTTGGATAATCCAGAGCTTATTATCCTAGATGAACCAGTGAATGGTTTAGATCCTCAAGGAATTTCAGATTTAAGAAAAATGATTTTGAATTTAAGGGATCAGTTGGGAGTTACCTTTTTAATTTCAAGCCATATCCTATCAGAGTTAGAGTTTATAACAGATAAGTATATTATCATGAAAAAAGGAAAGATTCTAAATGTGATGAGTTCAAAAGAGCTAGCAAATGATTTGTCGGAAAAGCTCTTTCTTAAGACGAGTAATAATCAGATTCTAAAAACGTTTTTAAAAGAAGAGGGCATTGTTCATTTTGAGCAGGATGACTATCTGATTGTGCCAGAAAAGGAAAAATTAATGGTTATCTTGGAATATAGTGTTGCTTCAAATCTAGTGATACAGGATATTTATATTAAGAAGGAACGCTTTGAGGACTACTATTTGAGTAATATTATCTGATGATTTAAGAAAGGAGGAGAATCATGAGTTCTCTTAAAGCAGATATGTATAAATTTTACTGGGAAAAAAGAGGAGTACTTCCTAGTTTGTTGATAGGATTATTGATTTTGTTATTCTCCTTATTTTTTAAGACATCGAATGAAGATGAACCAGCATTTCGAGTATTGATTTCAAATGTGAGTGGTTTTATTCCTTTACTTTTCATCTCTACTAATTTATTTTTCTGGGGGGAAGATTATAGTTTCCGTACGATTAACATTCTGCTCACAAAAGAAAACCAACGATGGAAGTTATTTTTATATAAAACTTTGGGAGCCTTTTGTTTGTCTTTCCTATATGTAACTATTTTTTATAGTTTAACAGCTCTTGTCTATTTGGAGGGAGACTTGGTGTTGATTGTTTCGACATTTTTACATCAACTACCATACTATTTGGTTATTATCAGTATCTCGTTATTGATTTTTCAAATATTTGATAAGGTTTATGAATCAAGTATAATTTATATACTCTATATTTTACTGTTTGATAACCTATTGGTTTATGTCCTTCCAAACTCTGGTGAGAGTGTGAGAGACTATTTACTTATGACTTTAAATTTGAAAGCTTCCCCTGGGGTAAGTCAATTTACCCTTACGAATGCAGGCTATCCTATATTGGTAAGTATAGCAGTGATTGTACTTGCGTTTGTTGTATTCAGTAAAAAAGAATTTAAGTAGGAGTACTAATGATGAAAAAAATAGGAATTGTAATTGGGCTGTTGTTACTGTTTGTAGTGGCTGGAATTTTATTAACCTTAAAACGAGGAGAGACGACAATCAGTGTAAAACAATCGTGGGCTCTTTCTTCTAAAAGCATTAAAACGTTAGAGTTTTATGGTTCAAAGCAAGCAATTGATGTTAAAGTTGTCAAGAGTGAAGCAGATGAAACAAGTGTTCAAATAGAAGGAAAAGTTTCCGAGGAATCAGCGAATAATATATCTAAAAACGTTAAAATGAGTTCAGATAGTCTATATCTACCATTTTCGCAACATGGCTTTAATTTGGCTTTGAGTTCACAAGGGAAAGACAAGTTATATGTAACCATTTCCTTAGGGAAAAATGCGACTTTCGAAAAAATTTTTGTAGATACTCTTGTTGGCGATGTATCTATTACGGTTCCTGAAGACTTTGATGGAATCTATACTTTACATACAAATAATACAGGAGAAGTTTTAAGGGTTCCTACGACAAATCAAACTTCGAATAGCGTCATTGAAGTTGATGGTTATAGTAAGATAAGTGTTGAAAAAGGAGAAAATAATGGTTAGTCACTATAAACAAGCAACTTTGCTGGATTGTGGAATGGCTTGTGTAAAGACAATCATTTCTTACTATTTCCCAAAATTAGAACATTTAGATAGTCTACAATTTGATAACAATAAGCACCAAGGACTGTCTTTGTTTGATATAGAAGATATACTAAAAAGCTATGGTATTGATGCGGACTCTTATCAAATTGAGACTCCTAGTTTGCATAATATTTGGAATAACGAACTTCATAGCAACGTTATTATACTACTAAACTATAGAAGTTCAACCCATCTTAGACAAAGATTTTAAAACATTAGCACAAGAAGAGTAAAGCAGAAGCAGGTCAATCGACTTGCTTTTTGATATATAAAAAATCCTGCCATAGATGACAGGATTGCTACTCAATGAAAATCAAAGAGCAAACTAGGAAGCTAGCCGCAGGCTGCTCAAAACACTGTTTTGAGGTTGTAGATAAGACTGACAAAGTCAGGAACATATATCTACGGTAAGGCGAAGCTGACGTGGTTTGAAGAGATTTTCGAAGAGTATGAAGTTTAAAGAAAGGCTAAGATACGAAGATAATCTCCAATCAGTGAGACTTCAGCTACAAAGAAGAGGAGGATAATAACTCCGTTCACAAGGACAGACAAGAATAATTGATAGAAGGAGTCAGTTTCACTTGCTTGACTTGGTCTTGTAATGATATGGAGACTGGCAAGCAGAATGATTCCAATGCTAATCACACACAAGAGGGCTGTAAATCGTAGGCTGTCAAAGAAGGCGAAGAAACTAGCAATAGCAGTGAGGAAGATTGGAATTGCCAAGAGTTGACTATACTGTTGGAGAACCTTTTCTAGCGTCCAGTCTTTTTCTTGGTAGATAAATCGTCTCACAACGAAACTACCCAAGAGGAATGAAAAGAAGAAGAGTGTTGTTGCTACTAGGATAGAGATAATCGAAAAGAGATTTAATGAAGCAAATTGTTCAGGGAAGTGATTATGCATCGTTGCTATATGTCCATAGTAAGCATGTTTGATGTGGTAGATACTAAAGAAAAAGGAAGATGCAGAAAACAGAATGAGCAAGAGGAAGGCTGTATAACTGTGTGTGCTACTTGTTTCAAGCTTGCTTGTAGGAGATTTGATTGCTTCCACTAGCCAAGACCAAAAATCAAGCGCATGCTCTTTCCATTTATCCGTAGATTTTGGAGCTTGGTCGGGAATATAAGGACTTTCTAAGGATTGACTGATAAGAAGGGGCTCTTTCGTGGTTGGTTTTTGCTGAGGAAAAGCTTCTTGCTTCTCTTCAGCTATAGTGACTTTTTCTGTTTCTTCAGGAAGATCTTGCTCTTCTTCAGTAGAATCTAATGCTTTCTTTTCTTCTGTTTCTGTTCTCGATTCACTGTCTTCAGGCATTTCAATTTTCTCTTCTTGCTGGCTTTCAAGTTCGACTTCAGCTTGAGAGACTTCCTCCTCTACTTGAGTATTTTTTTCAATTGGTGTATCGAGATCGACTATCGTTTCTTCAGCCTTGTCTGCAAGATTTTTGGGTTGTTCTTCAGGCTTGTTCTTGCTTGTTGTTTTTACAAAATCATTACTTTCAAACCATTCTTGTTTCATGGTAGAACCTCCTTTTTAGTTAGATAAATATGCTTTCATAGTAGCAGATGTAAGCGCTTTTGTCAACGGTTTCTAGAAGAAGACTTGTGTTCCTCTGCTTTGAGTAGATAGATATCCTGGTCTGCCCTTGCTATGAGTTGATCTTTCACATCAGCTTTTTCTGTTTTATAAGGATTGCTTAATCGTTCATCTTTGTTTTCTTTATTGCTAAATGAATGTCTTCCTTCTCTTAGAAAATGAAGAATAGAACCATGTTTTGTTGAAAGATCTAAGTTGATTCTTTGTTTTTCTTCTTCAGAAAGTAGCAGGTTTAGGTTTGTTTTTGCTACCAATTCCACCTTACCGTGTATTTGGATTTTTTCAGCGTGGATGTGATGTTCTGTTGATTCTAGCTGACTATCTGTAAGGTCTGTATCAAAGATATTGATAATATTTGGTGTTGTGAGTTTACTGTTTTTGATACGACTTCCTTCAATTCGGAGGAGATAGCTATTATTGGTATTGATGGTCGCATTTTCAAGACTAGCATTAGTGATACTGGTTTGACCGCGATTTGCTGAGATGTTGATCCCTTTTAGACTTCTTCCCTTTGGAACTTGGAGAATAACTTCATTAAAACGACTAGAGTAGCTACTTGCGATATGGAGAATCCCGCCAATTCCAGAAGAGAGAAATGGGGTTTCAGACAGTTTCTTATCAGTGAGGCTCAGCGTTTTATCGTTCTGATTGGTGACAAGATCATGGTTAGCAGAAATAGATGGATGATAAGAAATGTGGATTTGATCATCGAAAGAGTCTGTGATGGTGAGCGCGTGTTGGTAGAGCGTAATTTCTAGGTTTTCGACTTCCTTGCCAAAGGTCAGCTCTTCCATCCGACTATCATAGACAGGTTCCTTAGACATGGCAAGTAGGCTCTTGATTCCGTTAGATTGGATGCCTACAAAGAGCAGGATAAATCCGATAACGGTAGTCACCACACCAAAAATGAGAAATCCTTTTGTCAATTTACGCATGCTGGTCACCTCTCTTTCCTTTTTTAAGAACAAATTGCACCAGGCGAACAATGAGTAGGCCGAAGAAGCGGGCTACATAGGAAATACCTAGTAAGACTAGTGAAGAAGCACCGATAGCTAGTAAACCAGAACCGAAAATCAAGATAAAGGCTGATTTAGCTTGGGCTAAGACAGTGAAACTTTCAACTAAAAATAGGAATCCACCGATGATACCAAGTATGGAAACCGCAAAGAAAGCCAAGATGACGCTCGAAGCGGCCACAAGGATTGCGAAAAGAGCCAAGAGAATGGCGATTCCTAAAGGAATACCGATGGGTGCTGCAAGTAGGGCTAACAAGGCGATATGCAAAATTTGTCGGTTATTCTTTTGAGCGGGTGCCTCATTGATTTTTTTATCGAGCAGATTGGAGAGAACTTCGTGGGCTGCTTCCTTAGGAGTTCCCAAGCTAGCGATGAGTTCTTCTTCTCCCTCGACTCCAGCATCGTCAAAGAGTTCCCTGAAATAATCCATGGCTTCAATTTGGTCAGCCTGAGGTAGTTTTTTGAGATAAAGTTCTAGCTGAGTCAGGTATTCAGTTCTTGTCATGGCGGATACTCCCTTCTATGATGCCATTGATGGTGTCTGTATAGAGTGCCCATTCATCTTTTAGGGTCACGAGCTGTTCTATACCACCATTTGTCAAGGAGTAGTATTTGCGCATGCGACCTTGGAACTCTCTAGAATAGGTTGTCAGAAAGCTATTGCCTTCCAATTTTTTTAGGATAGGATAGAGTGTAGATTCTTTGATATTAGCGATAAGCTTAATGGTCTGGCTAATCTCATAACCATAAGAATCATCCTGCTCCAGTACGGCCAAGATGAGAAATTCAATCAAGGCAGAGGATGTTGGAAAGTACATGGGGAACCTCCTTTTCCAATGTGTAAGATTTTTATATATAATTTTTCTACACATACATTGTACATCTAAAAGAAAGCTCTGTCAAGAGAAATGTGTAAAATTTTTATATATAAAAAACTTCTAGCCAAAACTAGAAGTTTAGAGGATTTTGGGGAGATTTTTATCTAAATTTTATCGTAGATTTTTTATACTTAATATCCTTATCCAAAAGTTTCAATAAAGGAGTCACGTATTCAGGATTCGGAAACTTGGGACCAAAAATGACTTCACCGATTTGAACATTTTCTTCTCGCTCAAGATAAAGTTTACCGAATTCAGGAGAATAATCAATTTTTATTTTGTCGTTATCAGAATTTAAGTTAGCATATTGTAAAATACGTAATTCTTCTTCATACTTGTAATCAACCGATTTGAATAGGTAGCGGATTTCTTCAATACAGTCAGCGATAGCTTTTTTATAGAACGGGTCCCCAGAATTTTTATAATCCCATAATTCTGATTTTAAATCTACCAACAATCCTTTTAGTCGCGTTACTTCTTCACTAGTGAATAGTTCAGTTTTTTCTATGTCGAATTGATCATCGGAGTAATGAACGTAAGCTACGCGATATAAATAATCCTGATTAGTATTCGGTGTAGAATATTTGTCTTCAGAATTTTGAGTATTATCATTGTCTCTAGTCGTCATCTCTTTGTTGGATTCATTTGAAGAGATATCGTTTGAAATTTCAACGCTTGAATTCATTTTGTGACTGATTTGTTTATCTGAGTTTTTTTGATACCAAGGAAGGTCACTAAGTGAATGATAATGAGCAAAATCATTCTCATTTAGTACAATACAGACTCCCTCTGCGTTATTTCCGTATTGTGACCACATGGCTAGATCATCTGTTTTGCTAGTGAAACTCATTAAAAACCAAGAACTAGGATCCAAAGGATTACGTTTTTCTAATTTTAAAATGTTTTCTAGAATTTCCCCTTCTTCAGGATCGTTCATATAGTTAGCGTTATTTAGGCGTGTCTTTCCTGAGACGGAGAATGGAGCTTTATCCTCTTTTCCTAATATGCTTTGGAGCGCTTTTCCTGAGGTATAGTGACCAAATTTTAGTTTTCTATTTTTGTCTTCAGTCTTTAATCCAAGTTCATACTTGATTTGTTGGACAAGCGAATAAATTTTAATTAACTGATTGATTCTTTCTGAGTTTTCCTTGTAATGCTCTATCCAGGATTTTAAAATATCATATTTTGTATCGGAGATGATACCAATTTTTAAGGTGCGAATAAGCAAATTTTTCTCTTTTTCATCTTTCCCTTCTTTAATAGATGAATCAAAACAAAGTTTATCCAAAGCTTTTACGATATTAGTAGTGGAAATCTGAACTTGATCTTGCTTAAATTGTTTTTCGTTTTCGAGTATTTCGATGAGCATATTTAAAATTTTAATACTCTGAATAGACTCTAAGGACTGACAGATATCGTTTACGAGATTTGATTGGTCTATTTGATTATTTTTTACCAAATCCATCCGAGCTGTAAGATATTGAACAGTAATTTCTTCAGATTGTACGAATCTATCGTGTAGTCTTTTTAGTTTATCTATAATTTCAAGTTTTTCCCCTTCATTTTGTTGTTTAGTGATAATTTCGGCAAGAGCTTCAGAGTAGCATAAAGTGATCTCTTCATTTTTTTCAAAATTATAAGCTAATTTCTTTAGTTTAGAAACCGTATCATTCAATTTATCTAAGTTGGTTTGTTTCAGTGATAAATTGAATAAAGCCATAGCATATTGTAACGCAATGTCTTCAGACTGATTGAACTGCTCAAAAATTTCTTTGAGTAAATTAGTGGTATTCTTTCTCTCTTCTACATTTATTTGTTTAGCTGACAAATTGACTAAAGCCATAGCATATTGTAACGCAATGTCTTCAGACTGTTTAAACTGCTCAAAAATTTGTTTGACTGAATTAGCGGTATTCCCTCTCTCTTCTACATTTACTTGTTCAACTGAAAAATTGACTAAAGCCATAGCATATCGTAAAGCAATGTCTTCAGACTGATTGAACTGTTCAAAAATTTGTTTGACTGAATGAATAGTATTGCCCAGTTCTTCTACGTTTACTTGTTCAGCTGACAAATTGACTAAAGCCATAGCATATCGTAAAGCAATCTTTTCAGAATTTTGGAACTTTAAGGTTAAAGCTTCTATTTCTGATATGGATTCCTTACGTTCTTTGATATCATTTTGTCTATTTGAAAGATTGTATAAAGCCATAGCATAGTGTAGCGCAATGTCTTCAGATTGATTGAACTGCTCAAAAATTTCTTTGAGTAAATTAGTGGTATTCTTTCTCTCTTCTACATTTACTTGTTCAACTGACAAATTGACTAAAGTCTTAGCATATTGTAATGCAATATCTTCAGATTGATTGAACTGCTCAAAAATTTCTTTGAGTAAATTAGTGGTATTCT
>NZ_CAUQCP010000048.1:0-13945 GCF_963516575.1 uncultured Streptococcus sp. | reverse complement strand
AATAGGCTCCATAATATCCATAGGGGATTTACCCACTACAAATATTATAGAGCCTATTTTTCTAAAACACTTCCTCCCTATCCAAATTTGGATAGGGATTTTCATTATTTAAAATTCGAGTAAGAATTTCAATGCTAGACTTTAAGTGGAATAGCTCAGTCTTCCGATATTCGTTTTCATTGTTATTCTCTATGTTGCTACAATGGCGCTTAATATGCCATAAAGTTTTTTGAATATTATTTTCTTTTAAATTTTTCATAGTTTTATCATAATAAAGAAAAATAAAAAGATAAGCTAAGAATCTAAAATGATTAAAAAACAACCTGAACTGAACAAAATATTGTATGTACTTTATAAACTTCACATCCTAATCATATTTCTAATTTGTTCAGAAGTATTCACAAGGTATTCAATTTTAATGTTTATGTGAGAAATAGCCAGTCTTTATAGTAGATATAGGAGTATTTCCATGAGTAATTTATATGTACTAGAGTTTGTTTACTGAACATTTTTCAAAGTTCTATTTGAGCTGTAGAGTTAATTTGACTGAATTTAATCAAGATGATAAAAAAAATTAAGTTCTAGTAGTAACAGAGAAACAATATGGAAGAGGAAAGAAATACCCCAAAATTAGATTTTTAGCATCTAATTTTGGGGATATCTTCTTATGAGATTAATTTATGAGTGTAAAGTAAATTATTTCCTGGAAAGCTTCATAAAGTATTCGATAGTAAAAGGACACTCTTAATTTAAAAAATCCACATATTAAGATTTCCTATTTTTGCGAATTTTATCGATATTTTTATAACTTTCAAATGGGTATGGTAGAGGAAGCATGACTACCCTAAATTCGAAGTATTCATCTGATAAAAACGTATTACACTTTGAACACTTACGATCTACAGTATAAAATTCATTAATATATTTAAAAATTTTTGTTTCATCTAATTCGGGTTGACTTTTGATTAATTCATAATGTCCACAGTTACATGCTGAGAAAATAGTTACAAATGGGGAATAGCCACAATCCGGACAAGCGATTCCTCGTAATCCATTCAAATTTGCATTCATCGGATGTCCACATTCAAGGCAAGGTTTCGCTCCTGCAAATATACTTTTCCAAAACTCTTTTTTATAAGTTTGTCTCCAATCATGAAAAATATTTTTTATCGCTTTACTACAACCTTCTTCAATTTTTATCAACTGAAAGTTTTCAACTTCTTTTTTTACATAACCATAATCAACTTTTTTATGTCTAGATAATAATTTAAACTTATCAAATGCTGTATCTTTAACAAGATATTTTCCAATTATTGTTTCGATAGTGTCTTTTGTAACGTAACCACGTGTTCTTCTAGCTTGTTCAAACTCTTTTAATAATTTTTCATAAATTTCATTTATTATTCTTTCTTTGTGATCCTTTAAGCCATATGCAAGTCTCAAATACCTAGAAAAAACAGCTGTTACATCTTTGTTATCTTTAAGCAATGGTCTGCTATCAATGCATAACATATCAATAAATGCAGAATATTTATTTAAATTAAAATCGTTTAGCAGTTCCTGCTTTACATCATTTTTTTTCTGAAAAACTTCATTCGGATCATTTAAAATTTGTCTATAAGCATCAAGCCTTTGTTTAAAATTTTTCCCATCAATTTTAAATTCTGAAAAAGTTGCTATTACAAAATAATTTTCTTTATGATGTGATTTCTTATAACTTTCTAAAAAGTGATCCATAATTTGATAAAAGGAACGGTTCGTAAGACTAGCTGTTTTTAATTGAATAAAAATCTTATTTTTAGGGTTTACAATACATAAATCGTCATCTGTTTCGCACTGAATAGAAAAATCCTCAATACAAATATTAAAATTAAACATATCCTTATCATACAGTTGCTCTACTGCGTATATACTAGCGAGAGAATCTTGATTTGCAATCATAGAATTAATCTGTCCTCCCTGCTTTTGCGGTGAAAAGTAATCCCCCATAAATAGTTCCAACCTTTATACAAATTTATTTAACTCCATTATAACATAATATTCATTATATTATAAAACATTAAAATATTTCCCCTTAACAAAAGTATCTATGTATAATCTATTTTTGTCTTACCAGTATCAAGAAGAGCAAGTCAAATCCCCTCTAATCTTTGACGTACATTAATAATTAAACAAATTACAAGGCTAATACTGGCAAGTAAATCAATTAGTTAAATTACTGATTTGGCTGGGTATAAACACTTTGCTGAGAATCGGCTATCTCAGCTGCAACTAATTATGCTCCAAGTATTTTAAGTAAAAAATAGATGAGAAACAATAAAAAAGCATTCATAAATTTTTATGAAATGCTTTTCTAGTTATCAAAAATTGACCAATCAATAGGAGGGGGAGATATGCTTAATAGTTCGTCATTTTCGTGTTGATTATCTTTATGAAAGACAGAATTCAACTGATTAATAAAAAAAATGCCTTTATTAAGTTCAACCATTTTTACATAACTTGCAATGCCATACAAATGCGATATATATTGCTCAGATGTTCCTCTAAAATCAATTTTTTGTAGATGTTCCTCTAATCCAAACTTTTTAAGAAAATAAATTTCTTTTCTTAAATTTCTAGTGACAGACCTAGGAACGGATAATTTTTCATTTACAATAATACCTGTTATTCTTTTTCGATCTCCAGGTTTAAGAAATACAGTTTTTTCATTATTTAATGAAAATTGGTACTGTACAATTATTTCCTCAATTACATTTTTCAACCAAAAGATTTTGCTACTTCCTGAAACAGTTATATCGTCAGCGTATCTAGTATATGAAATCTGATGTTTTTGGCATAGCTTAAATATTCTCTTATCCATATTTCTACAAACTAAATTAGCCAAATATGGACTAGTTGGTGCCCCTTGTGGTAACTTGTTTTGATATGTACAAATATTTGCTAACGCAGTAGCAATGTTTTTCTCATATCCAAATTCAAAAAAGATATTTCTAATTTCATAAAAGGTGATACTTGGGAAAAAATCTTTAATATCCATCTTTAGGACATATTTCTTCTTTAAGTGGGGAGCAGCATTTGAAATAATTGATTTATTCGGCATAAATCCTGTAGCACAAGGTTCAGGTTGTACTTTATACAGGATATTATCTAATATCCACCTTTGAATTTCTTTTAAAGCAATTGGTGGAACATTTAATATCCTAATCCCTCCACTTCTCTTAGGGATTGAAATTTGTTTATACAAGTGTTCATTACAATATAAGACTTTGTAAAAATATTTTTTCTTGACACCAATGCTTTCTCTTAGTTCTTCTATACTATTAAAAACAGGAACATCAAGTGTTGGTTTTTTTAATTGACTCACATTACCCTCTCATATCTAAGTTACTACAACTAACATACCCTTAATTAAATTGTACTGAAAGGCACCTTGCCTAAAATAGTTGTATCTCTATCAAATTTTAATAGAGCTTTTCGGTGCAATTTAATTAAGTATTTTCTTGTAGGACAAGCATAAGCTACGGACCCTCGTAAAGCGATGCTGTCCTAGAGATAATTTTCTTTGAAAATTATCTCTCGTTAATTAATTCACAAATTAATTAACGACTGATTATTGCAAACATTTTTTCTTAGATTAGCGACTCGCTAATCAGACACTCTAACTTAAATTTTTAAAAGTGGGATATCTTTTTGTTTAGCTATACTCTCGTATTCATTTCGTATTTGATTGAACTTCACTTTATCGAGAGAGTTAGATTTTAACAATTCAATTCCACCATTTGAAAGTTGGTATTTTTGATTAGTAAGTTCAATAAGATTCTCATCTTGACATTCCTGTATTATAGCGTCAGTATAACATATAATATTAGAAAGTTCAACTTCAACAATTGATGACAACTTTAAATTATTTTTAATATATAAAAGCACAATGATTTTCGATTGAATATTTTTGGGTATCTTTCTATATGTAATAAACCATAGTAACTTTTTCCGCTCTTCGACCCACTCGCTCATGCCTCTATAGCTTCCCCCTGATTTTTTATTTCTTGGGAATAGTGCACGCCAACCTCCATCGTCTACTCTGTCGTTCCAGAACATTTCAAGTGTATTATTGGGAGTATTCTTGTATGTTGTCAGTACTGATTCAGTATTATCATATCCTAAAGGACTATCAAAATTTTTAAAATTTTTTATCTGAATTCTATTTTCAGGATTTTCGCTAAAAAATTTATCAGATTTTTCATAGGAACTTATTATATATCTAATTTCATTTTGATTCAAAAAATTTTTTATTCTAGTTTCGGCTCTTGCTGTAAGATGTATAAAATAGATTACAATGATTAAATCATTATTAACATATTTTCTTATCATCTTTATAAACCTTTTAACAGTATTACCCGAACCTGCATAATCATCAAATAAAATTAAGTATTTTTTTTTCGACAATCTTTCTTCCCACTCTGCCTTCAACCTTTTACTTTCTTTGTTATAGAATTCATCATTATAGTGGCTAAAATCTTGGTTAGCCTCAGATAAAAAATTTTTTCTGCCAAATTCTAAGGCAGCTACATCATAGAAGTTATAATAAATGGAATTTGGAAGGCTATTTATATCTAAGTATAAATTCAACATTGCATTCGAGCTATTATGCTTATAGGTCTGACTATTTAAAATACTCGCAAAGTGACAATCATTTAATTCTAATTGCCTCTCTGTCAGCTGGTTTATTAAGTTTTGGTGGAAATCACGCAGTACCAATTTGATTTCTTTTTCTGTATAGTATCTATACGTATTTGATATGCAGTTTGCGACAATCTGTTTTACTGATTCGTCATCAATTTGTGATAAAAATTGTCCTAGATGACGCCTAAATCCTTGTAAATATTTTTCATCACTAGGAGGGGAAATATAATTTCGCTGATAAAAATTAGAAATTAGATTTTCAAATTCAGTATTTGTATTCATTCAAACCCCCATTCAACATTCAAAGTAATATCTTCAATTTTCTTTTGATAACTTGCTAACATATCGACATAGTTTAGTGTTGCTATTACCAACTCTTTTTTTAAAGTCCACTCTTGGTCTTCTTGATTTATTCTCGCTTCTAAAAGTTTGGCAGGATAATGTAGCATGTTATATTCGGCTAGTGTCATAGCGACGCAATCATCTAACAATCTATACGCCTCTAAGCCATACTGATTTCCATATTCATCAAGTACAAATTGAAAATAGTTTTCAAAACAATAGTCAAAAAATTTTTGAATAGTCTTGGATAAGTTTTTTAAAGTATTATCTTCAAAAAGAAAATATTTCATATACTGTTCCCAAATATTAGTATTTTCTGACTGTGTTGACATATCCGCTAGAATCAAAAATCTGTTGGTAGTATCCGAAATGATTTTCTCAAATTCCTCAGTTGAGAATAGTTCTTCCAATATTTTTTTATCAGTAATGTACAATACGTTATTTTTAATAATAAATTTTGAAAATGGAATGAAATCTTTAAAAATAGAAATTATTTTACATTTATATTCCGGAGATAGTAAGGCATCTGTAAATACATTAATCCAAAATTCGTTATAAAATAAAGTATCAAAATATTCCATCCCTTTCCTGTTTGCTCCCCAAACTAATTCAGAATATGAGATCCCCATATTCTCAGAAATTAACTTTGCAATCTCATCAGTAATTTTCCCCTTATAATTTACAATTCTACTCATTATTTCAGTGGACGTTTTTTTTGAAAAACCATAGTAGGGTTCATCTATTGTTTGGTTCTCGTCGATAATTCGTTGATTATCCTTAGAATATAAAAATTCATATAAATATATCCCATTCTTCTCTTTGAATGTTCTAATTTTATGAGTAATTCTTACAATTATACAGTACTTGGTCCTGTCGAAAGTGGTGCTATTAACCATTTTTCCTCCGTAATTGTATAGACAAAAATAAATAACAGTTAATTTCTATACAACATTTTAAATCAATTATAGCATTTTTATATTATTTTTTAAAAAAGTTGTACTGATTTCTAAACTGAAACATTAAAATACCATATGGTTCCATACAATGTTTTTATATGAGATACTTATTCCGTAGAAAATTTCTACAGAATTTTTTATTTTACAGTCCTATCTGATGCGCATCAAATAGACGGATTGAAACAAATATGACGATATGATGATAACGTTCATATCTTGCATAAAATTGTTTTACCGTTTGTTTGGTGTGCCTTTTACCATATTTCGTTACTCAATTTATGCTCATATATGTTTCTTTCAACCTATTCCATTGGGCTGTTAGAAGAGAGGCATGTATGTCTAAAGTGGAACAACGTCGTAGTCGTAAACTTATTGAAGCTGTTGAAAATAATAACTGGGGAACAGTAACACGCTTATTAGCACAGCCATTTAATAACCTCGAACGTAAAGAACGTTATTATGGAGTAATAAGTCTCAATCTAACTATTTCGAATGAGGGAAGAAAGACAGAAATCTTGAATTTATATCCAGATAATACATATAATCCAATTGAACTATTGCTTATCAAAGAACGTAATGAACTTCTTATGGATGCACTATCTAAACTCTCAAAAGATGATCTCTACATCTTATTGGAAATGACACTCAATGGGACTTCTGCGTTACAATTGACAAAAGAAACTTCTTTCAAAAGTCATAAAACTATAATAAAGCATTATGAGAAATCTTTGGAGTTTTTAAAGGAGGAATTAGGGAAATATTTTTAAGAAAAAAGTAAGCAGGAATTACCAATTTCCTGCTTTTTTCTCCTTAATTATAGGGGGTAAGAGATTTTGGTGCATACAAAGTCTAGCTCAGGACTATAAAGGAGCATACTATTGCAAATCACTAAACTAACGAAAGAAAAAGGTAAATTACATGAAAACACGTAACCGTAAGAATGGCTACTCAGCTAATACTGCTAAACAATATGTTGATCAAAAACAAGCGATTCATTGCTTGAGTACTGAATTTGAAGCGCAAATTAAGTTTGAAGATGGTCAACCAACAGGCGAAATTATCGGTCATAAGGCCTGGTTTTCTCAGAAAGGGTTGCCACCATTCCAGGTTAAATTCGAATCTGAAGTTTCTCTTCCGTCTTATCTCGCAATTGTTGATTTTGATAATCTTGAGGCCTGCGAAATCGGCTACAATGTCTATTTCCGTGCAAATGGTATCAAAGAGGTCAAATAATGACTATTAAAGAACTTGCTCAATATTTGCTCCAAGCCCTGAACATGGGACTTGGGAGCATCATGCAAGGGGAGACTAGCTACACTAATAGTTTTGACATTAAAATTCTGCAAGATGGTTTTATGTTTATACCAAGACTACCATCTGGTTACATTATCGATGATGATCTTTATCAGAAGATTTTTCTAATCGCTAATGCAGCTCTATTTCCAAGATACACGGTTCTCAAACAGAACTCTGCTTACTTTCTTGCCCTTGAAACTGATGATATCCATGTTCAAAGAGGTTTATTTTTCCCTTGGAAAGAAGGAATTTCTGAGAGGCTTATAATTTCGGATTTGGATCAGTTTGCTTTGAAAGAAGAAAAACATATTATTCCGATCATGAAAAATTTAACTCTGGATTTTAATAAAGTAACTTCTGTAGCTATCGCAGGAAATAGTGGGTCTGGAAAATCTTATGCTTTGACCTATTTTTTAAGCTTGCTGAAAAATTTCTCGGATTTAATCATTGTCGATCCCAAATTCGATACCCCTTCACGGTGGGCTCGAGAAAATGGTATTGCAGTTATCCATCCTCAGCGAAATCGTTCAAAGTCAGATTTTGTATCAGAGATAAATGAGAATCTTAGCTCATGTTTGAATCTTATCCAAGAACGTCAAGAAATTCTCTATGATAATCCAGATCAAGAGTTTAAACATTTAACTATTGTCATAGACGAAGTTCTAGCGTTATCGGAAGGTGTCAATAAAACGATAAAAGAATCTTTCTTTTCCCTCTTGTCCCAAGTTGCACTTCTTGGACGTGCGACCAGAGTGCATCTTTTATTAGTTAGTCAGCGTTTTGACCACAATACAATCCCTATTTCTGTTCGTGAGCAATTAAACGTACTAATCCAGATTGGAAATATCAATAAGAAGACAACACAATTTTTGTTTCCAGACCTTGATCCAGAAGGTATTGTCATACCAATCGGAAAGGGTACAGGATTGATTCAAATCATTGATAATGAGCATCCTTATCAAGTTTTACCTCTGCTATGTCCAACTTTTTACACTAAGAAAGGTATTTTATGAATGACAAAAAGAATTTCTTTCAGAGAACGTTTAATATTACAGTGACGCTACTTATGTTTGGCTTGTTTTTCCTTTGCTTGACAATTGGTCTTAGATTGCTACAGGATTTGATGGCAAATGCTCAAAGTACATATTTATCTCATCTGTTTGAGGTGATAAAGCAATGGGCTAGTAAAGGTGAGTACTATACAAAAACTCTAGCAATTTTATTACCGTTAATAGCATTATTTCTAATCATAATTGAGTTGATTTTACGTGCTATTTATGACAAACCAGCTAATTACTTTAGATCCGCTTATCAAACGCTTCGACTTATTCAGTTTTTGAGACAAGACGAGAATTCTCAACTAGCATTTTCAATTGATAACTCTTCTACTGTGACAAGGTTCAATCCTATTTTAAGAAAATTCAATAGAGCAACATCTAAGTGCGTTGTTGATGTAAGGAAAGATTCTGTGACGATTTTGATTAAGTATCCGAAAACCCAGCAGTCTCAGAAATTACTAAGAGAAATGGAAAACTATATCAAAGAAGAAATTTCTAGTCGCAATCCAGAATATTATTTTTCTGCACCAAACCGGCGAGGTAATAAGCTTTGGTTTAAATCTACAAAAAGATAATAAATTGGCAGTGCTTGGTTCACGTAGTGAAGACCAGAAGTACTGCCTTGTCATGAAATCTAATTGGCAGATACACTGGGGCTACTACGACCCCCAGTGTATCAGTAATCAATAATCACATGAATTGCAAACAATTTGAAAATGCTATTTGAAAGGAGGTATTCATGGCCAAAGATAAACGTTCGAATAAGTGGGCATTCCTGATTTATCAAGAAAGCGCGCCGGAAAATTATTTAGATGTTCTTGAAGAAATGCATATTCCATTTGTCTTGAGTCCTTGGCATGATAAGGATGTTAATAAAGAAACTGGAGAATTTAAAAAAGCACATAAGCACGGGGTCCTATTTTTCGAATCACTTAAAAGCTATACGCAGGTCTCAGAGCTTCTAACTGAAAGGCTCAATACTCCTTCTCACGTGGAAGTAGTCATGTCACCAAAGGGGATGTATGATTATTTCATACACGCAGAGAATCCTGACAAAACACTTTACAATATGGATGAGATTGAATCAGGTTGTGGTTTTGAATTGGAGCAATTTCTAATCACTAACAATAACGATCAATTTCTTTCAACTGTGATTGATATTATCGAAGAACACAACTTTACTGAGTTTAACAATCTTGTTAGATATGCACGAGTTGAGAATCCGTCACTTTTGAATCTCATTATTGATAAGACTTATTTTTTCGCAAAATATCTGGATTCACGTAGACACTCAAATCATAAAAAGGAGAGTGAAGAATGACGAATAATGAACTTATAAAATTGAATCAGATCGAACAGATTTTGAATTGTTTGCTTGCTTTGATGCAGAAACAAGAAAATACTCAAAAGAATGCAAGTATACTTACTCAGAAAGAGCTACTCTCGATACTTAAGATTTCACCAAACACCTTGAAGTCTTGGGAGAAGACAGGGCTTAAGCGTCTAGAACCACCAATTGAGGGAACGAGAACTGTTTACTACAAAATGGAGGATGTGCTGAACTATTTAACTCCTTAATTTTAAAAATGTGCTAAAATAGTAATATCACATAGAATAATGTGAGGTTGTTATTTTAGCCTTTTATATATCCGAACGTGAAAGGCTACTATGCATAAAGAAACTATCATTCACAACAATCGAAAAGTCATTAAAACTACCAAGAGTAACGGGTCTATTAGCTATACACAACGTGGTGTATATATTGGTATAGATGTTAAGACCGGAAAAAAATTACATCATCTATAACTGCAAAAACTCTGAAAAGTCTTGATAGGAAAATCATTCAAGCTCGGATTGAATTTGAAGCTAAGGGTTCAACTCTAAAAGAGACCTTGTTGATTAATAACTTTGAGGAGTTAGCTGAAGCCTGGTTTGTCAGTTTTGTAACTTGGGTCACTTCTCAGAATACGATCAATCGAGTTCGAAGTTATCTTGATACCTATATCATCCCGAAGCTTGGAGAATATAGACCTGAAGAGATAAAATCTGCAGATATTCAGATTTGGGTTAATAAATTAGCTCAACAATCTAAAAAGTCTGTTGAATCGGGTGTTAAAAAGTCCAAAAAGGGACACGCAAAAGATTTCGGTGCAGTTATCTATAAGCTCAGTGATATTTTTGATTATGGGATTACAAATTTTGAACTTTCTCATAATCCAGCTCGTACAGTAAAAATCCCTCCAAAACCGAAGGTGGTAAAGGAGAGAATCATGGTTTTGCATGGAGAGGACTTGGCTACTTGGCTGAACTATCTTGATACTCTTCCTGATACTCGAGCAAATCGAAGATTTAAGGTCATCTGCGACACACTACTGGCTTCTGCGCTTCGAATCAATGAACTTCTTGCTTTATCTATTCATGATCTCGATTTTGATTCCAATGAAATCATCGTCAACAAAACACTGATGTGGAAAGCTGGAAATAAGAAACTTGGGATTAAGGGTGAGATTGTTTGTAAGAACAGTGCCAAAACTGATTCTGGTAACAGAAGAGTTGCAGTCCCGAGACAAGTCTTAGAGGACTTGAAAGCTTTTCATGCTGAGATGAGTGATTATTTTGCGAGTCACGATTTACCAACTGTGGACCTAATTTTCCCGACAATTTACGGGAACTATATGTGTGATAGAAATGAACGTGCAACGCTTAAAAAGCGTTTGACAGAGTTGGGACTACCAAACTATGGTTTTCACCTTTTCCGTCATACACACGCTTCTTTGATGCTGAATGCTGGTGCAAACTGGAAAGAACTTCAGATAAGAATGGGCCATAAGTCGATTAAAACGACGATGGATACCTATGCTGAATTGGCACCGAAAAAGAAGGCAGAAGCAGTTGAAATCTATCTCAAAGAAATTGCAAAATTGACGGCTTAGCAAAATGACTACATTTATGACTACATTTTCTATAGAACAAACTAAAAACGTTGATATCACGGCGTTTAAAGGGTGCTAAAATAACATTCACAACCTTTACAGAGGTTAAGTAAGCACACCTAACTCAAAACGCCTTACTGGGCGTTTTTTGCTTTATTAGTTAGCAATCTATAGCTTTTCAGGAGAGATTTATGGCGTTTTATCTTTGGATGTTTCCTCTACTTTTTATCTTTCACGATATGGAAGAAATTATCGGTCTTGTCCCTTGGATCCATCTCAACGAAACCTTGCTGACCCAAAAGGCTCCAACTATTCTCAAGATCCACAAAGAAATGACAACCGAGGGACTTACCCTTGCTGTTTTTGAGGAGTTTATTCTCGTCTTATCCATCACTTTATTAGCGTATTTTACTCAATCTAGAGCGTTCGAATTAGTTTGGTTAGGAGGATTTGTGGCCTTTGCACTTCATCTCTTACTCCATATTGGACAATCAATTCTTCTCCGCAAGTATATCCCTGCTCTGATTACTTCTACCATTTGTTTTCCTATCAGTGCTTATTTGATTACAGGCATCGTGCATTTATGGCGAGTTTCGGCTAGCGAATTTTTCCTATTTTCACTGGTCGGTTCAGGCATCGTCGTCATCAATCTCCTTTTTGCTCTCTGGCTTGGGAAAAAATATTCCACCTGGCTTGTCCATAACCATTAACAAAAGTTCCTTGCAATTTCATTTCGCAGGGAATTTTTTTATCCTCCTTCACAGTTAAGAAGTGTTCTATAGTTTTTTAAGACAAAGCAAAAAGCCCACTGTTGTAGGCTTTCTGTAAGATATTTCTTAAAATTAAAGCATTTTGTTATCTTGCAGTGATTAGGTACAGAAAAACAGGCCTAAGCCTGCTCTAAATCTAACTTGATTTTCTCCAAAACTATTAAATTCAAATAAGTTGAGAAAACATAAAGGGTAACAAAAAAGGACTTAAAATGATGAGTTCAGCAGGCAAGGAACTAGCACGGTCAAACGTGCTTTTTTTATTACCTAATAATACTATCATACCACATCTGGAATACACACTCAATTATTAGCAATCCTTCTCGGTTTGCAGTATAATGATGGAAAGGTGGGTTGATACCCACGGTTCACCAAAAAGACTGGTTTGGCGAGTTTATGGAGGAGGGATTTATATGGATAGATCAAAAAAGACATGGGAAATTGATGGATATTTATGGTTACATTGCCCTGTTTGCGGAACTGAAGTTATGGACTATGATATCTGTGACGTCTGTCGTTGGCAAAATACAGGTATTATAAATATAGACGGTGGTCCGAATAAGATGACTCTAGCTGAAGCCAAAGAAGCTTACGCAAGGAGAAAAATCGTAAAAATTCGAGAATTTGATACAGTGTTGTTAAAAAACGGTCAAACGGCGACAATTGTCGAAAAGTTAAGTGAAGATACTTTTATTGCTGATATAGGCGATTCACCCAAAGACTGGGATACCATAACAATTATAATCAATGATATTGAAAAAGTAGTTTATAGAAATAGCTAATATATTTGTATAGTGTTGGGAGTAACCTTAAATGAATAAGACTGGAAAAGAGAATTTAATCATTATTAACGGTAGCGAATATGTCCATTGTCCAGTATGTGGTACTGTTACAGCAGTGTATGATATCTGTGACGTCTGTCAGTGGCAAAATACAGGAGAAACTAATATAGATGGTGGCCCTAATAAAATGACACTTGCAGAAGCCAAAGAAGCTTACGCAAAAGGGACTCCAATAATATAACAGACTATAGTACCACGAAAGGAGAGACTGATGGAACTTAGAAAATTTAATAACAAGGTTGTCAGAATCACCGATATTGATGGCCAGATATTTAAAGGTGTAGCTCTTTACGAAGACAAAGATGTCTATGATGAAGAACTTGATGGATTATCCGTTAATTCTGGAACCAGATGGATTAAACTCTTTGAAAATGAAATCAAGGAAATTGAAATTACTGATAAAATCAACCAGTCAAAAAGCCCTAGATTCGTTTCTAAGGGCTTTTAATTAGGTCTAAGATATGTTTTGCTTATACACCACTAAAACACCAGCACGATAGCTTTTAGCAAAGTCTAGCAGTATCTCAGCCTTGAGGCGCTCATATTCAGTCTTATCGATGTCCAGCACCTCGTATAACTGAAATAGCTTCAACCTTTCTATAGATCGTCTTGTAAAGAGATTGGCGAATATCTCACGTCCTACATCATACAATTACTTATATCCAAGTCTAAGTCTAGTCTCTGAATTGCTTTTTCAAAATTTTTAATACTTTTTGTTTCTTTTCTACTTCATCAGTGGTCAAGCCACTACTCCTTTATGGTATAATTAGTTTAAAGAGAAGTGAGGTAGAAATGATAGTGTCGCTACACAACTTCATAGTATGAGATGACGGGACAGGCACACCGTCCACTACTCTCGAGCGCTTAGATTATTCTAAGTGCTTTTTACATTTTCTCGGTGTTCGCTCTTGGTTCAAGTCCATTCTCCATACTATTTGGTAAGGAATTAGGAGACATTTTTATCTCTCCTATCTCCTTGTCATTATGTAAGCAATTAAGGCAAGTTATTGCTCAATGTCATTAAGTTAAGAAATTCAAATACAATTCTGTATTTGGGTTTCTTTT
>NZ_CAUQCP010000047.1:0-14817 GCF_963516575.1 uncultured Streptococcus sp. | reverse complement strand
TTCAAACCACGTCAACGTCGCCTTGCCGTAGATATGGTTACTGACTTCGTCAGTTTCATCTACAACCTCAAAGCAGTGCTTTG
This sequence comes from uncultured Streptococcus sp., assembly GCF_963516575.1. Taxonomy (GTDB): domain Bacteria; phylum Bacillota; class Bacilli; order Lactobacillales; family Streptococcaceae; genus Streptococcus. Next base: position 14,734 of record NZ_CAUQCP010000047.1, on the reverse strand, counting down.
AGCTGACTTCGTCAGTTCCATCTACAACCTCAAAACGGTGTTTTGAGCAACCTGCGGCTAGTTTCCTAGTTTGCTCTTTGATTTTCATTGAGTATAAATAAATACTCCAAAGCCTGCAAAAATCTGAAATATCCTCTTACAATTTGATATAATAGAGAGAAGAACTCATTTGAAGGAGGAAATGATGTCGGTTTTAGTAAAAGAAGTGATTGAAAAGCTTAGACTAGACATTGTCTATGGCGAACCAGAATTGCTTGAAAAGGAAATCAATACAGCGGACATTACGCGACCTGGTCTTGAAATGACAGGCTATTTTGATTATTATACGCCAGAGCGGATCCAGCTCTTGGGGATGAAGGAGTGGTCATATCTGATTGGCATGCCTTCTAACAGCCGTTATGAAGTTTTGAAAAAAATGTTTCTACCTGAGACACCAGCAGTCATTGTTGCTCGTGGTTTGGTGGTTCCAGAAGAAATGTTAAAGGCAGCTAGAGAATGTAAGATTGCCATTTTAACCAGCCGTACCGCGACCAGTCGTTTGTCTGGGGAGTTATCTAATTACCTGGATTCTCGTTTGGCCGAACGTACCAGTGTTCATGGGGTTTTGATGGATATCTATGGGATGGGCGTCTTGATTCAAGGTGATAGTGGTATCGGTAAGAGTGAGACAGGTCTGGAGCTTGTCAAACGTGGTCACCGCTTAGTAGCAGATGATCGGGTAGATATTTACTCTAAGGATGAATTAACTCTTTGGGGAGAACCTGCTGAAATCTTGAAACACTTGATTGAAATTCGTGGGGTTGGGATTATCGATATTATGAGCCTCTACGGTGCGAGTGCGGTCAAGGATTCTTCACAAGTCCAGCTAGCTGTTTACTTGGAAAACTATGATACGCATAAGACCTTTGATCGTCTTGGAAACAATGCAGAGGAATTAGAAATTTCTGGCGTAGCCATTCCTCGTATCCGTATTCCAGTGAAAACAGGCCGAAATATCTCTGTCGTGATTGAGGCTGCTGCCATGAATTATCGTGCTAAGGAAATGGGCTTTGATGCGACGCGTTTGTTTGAAGAACGCTTGACAAATCTTATTGCTCAAAACGAGGTGCATGATGCTTGATCCAATTGCTATTCATCTTGGCCCTCTAGCCATTCGTTGGTATGCCTTGTGTATTGTGACAGGCTTGATTCTTGCGGTTTATTTGACCATGAAAGAAGCGCCTCGAAAGAAGATCATACCAGACGATATTTTAGATTTTATCTTAGTAGCCTTTCCTCTGGCTATTTTAGGAGCTCGTCTCTACTATGTTATTTTCCGTTTTGATTACTATAGTCAGAATTTAGGAGAAATTTTTGCCATTTGGAATGGTGGTTTGGCCATTTACGGTGGTTTGATAACTGGGGCTCTTGTTCTCTATATCTTTGCTGATCGCAAACTTATCAATACTTGGGATTTTCTAGACATCGCGGCGCCTAGCGTCATGATTGCCCAAAGTTTGGGACGCTGGGGCAATTTCTTTAACCAAGAAGCCTACGGGGCTGCAGTGGATAATCTGGATTATCTACCTGCCTTTATCCGTGACCAGATGTATATTGAGGGGAGCTACCGTCAGCCTACCTTCCTTTATGAGTCTCTATGGAATCTGCTTGGCTTTGCCTTGATTCTGATATTCAGACGAAAATGGAAGAGCCTCAGACGAGGTCATATCACTGCCTTTTACTTGATTTGGTATGGTTTCGGTCGTATGGTCATCGAAGGCATGCGAACAGATAGCCTCATGTTCTTTGGTCTTCGAGTATCTCAGTGGCTATCAGTTGTCCTTATCGGTCTTGGAATTTTTATCATTCTATATCAAAATCGAAAGAAGGCCCCTTACTATATTTCAGAGGAGGAAAAGTAAATGTTAGAAGTTGCATATATTCTTGTTGCCCTTGCTTTGATTGTATTTTTGGTTTATCTGATTATTACTGTACAAAAGCTTGGACGTGTTATCGATGAAACAGAGAATACGATTAAAACCTTGACTTCAGATGTGGATGTGACCTTGCATCATACCAATGAATTGCTGGCTAAGGTCAATGTCTTGGCAGATGATATCAATGTCAAGGTGGCAACGATTGATCCACTCTTTAGTGCTGTTGCAGATTTATCTCTATCTGTTTCAGACCTCAATGATCATGCGCGTGTCTTGAGCAAGAAAGCTTCATCAGCTGGTTCAAAAACGCTCAAGACTGGTGCAAGTTTGTCAGCTCTTCGTCTTGCAAGTAAATTTTTCAAAAAATAAAAAAGGAGAATCCTTATGGGTAAACTATCCTCAATCCTTTTAGGAACCGTTTCAGGTGCAGCTCTTGCCTTGTTTTTAACAAGCGACAAGGGCAAACAAGTTTGCAGTCAGGCTCAAGATTTTCTAGATGATTTGAGAGAAGATCCTGAGTATGCCAAGGAGCAGGTCTGTGAAAAACTGACAGAAGTTAAGGAGCAGGCTACAGATTTTGTTCTTAAAACCAAAGAACAGGTTGAGTCAGGTGAAATCACTGTGGACAGTGTACTTGCTCAAGCTAAATCCTATGCTCGTCAAGCGACAGAAGCATCAAAAGATCGATTCAATAATCTAAAAGAGCAATGGCAAGAAAAGGCCGAAACTCTTGATGAATCAGAAGAGATTGTGATTGACATAACAGAAGAATAAAATAAATAGTAACTATTCTAGGTCCTATAAACTCTCTAGTGGATTATACCTCTATAGAGCTTATAGGTTTTTTTATGTGGATAAAACCTTGAATGAAAAGAAATTAGTCTATTTTTTCTATGAATAGATTTGTTTTTGCAATACAAAGCGTTATTATATTTATAATGTTATCTTTAAATATAGAATTTCTCTCGAATTCAAGCAAAATAACGCTATATATTTGATTAAGTATGTAGAAAATGGTATAATTGAGCTGTGATAGCTGTGATAGCTGTGATAGCTGTGATGTGTAAAATGCTCATCATAGTGATTTTTTATGGTTATATTCCTACTTGGGTTTAGCTATAAAAAATTACTTTTTAATTTGATTTTATGTCTTGACATAAGGAGGAAAAATGGGAAACAAATCGAATTCACTAAGTAGAGTAGAGCGTCATCAACGTGAAAAGGTTCTACGCTTTTCTATTCGTAAATATAGCTTTGGTGCGGCTTCAGTAGCTGTTGCAGCACTGATGTTTTTAGGTGCGCGCGTTGCTAGTGCGGATAGTGTGATTGAAAATAATTCACAAAATACCACAGATGTGGTTAAACAGAAAGATAAGGATAAACCACTTGCAGAGATTCAACAACCTACCGATAACAAAGTAGAAGTTGCACAGAATTCTTCAGAAAAGGAAATGACAACTAATATTGAAAACGTTGTCAAAGTGGCTGATAAAGCGAATTTAAGAAAAGTAGTTGAAGAGTTAAATGCTACTCTTTCATCGAAATCAGATCTTGACAAGTCAGTTATTTCTCCGATTAAGGACAGAGTTCAAAAAGGACAAGCCCTACTAGATAGTGATACTGCAACGCAGAAGGATGTAAATGAACTACTTTCCCTTTTAGAAAGTGATTTAACTGTTTTATCAAATGCTACTAAAGGATCAAGCAAGGTTCAAGAAACTGCAACTGAGAATAAGACTGAAATCAAAGATAATAAAACTACTTCTGAACTAAGTGAAGCTGATAAAACTATTTCAGATAAGAAAGAATCACTAAAATTGTCTGCTGATCAATTACAAGCAGCGGTTCTTGAGCTTCCTGAACATGAATCAACTAAAGAAGTATTTGAAAAAGCCAACGAACTCTTGGGATTAGCCCAAGGGGTTATTCAGAATACAACCATTTCTCTGAACGATGTTGAAGATATGACAAAACGTGTGAAGAGAGTGTTTAACTCTGTTAAAAACGCTACAACACGTTTGACTTCAGGTGCTCGTGACTCACGTAATGGAGAGAAGATTGAGAAGGGAACAAATGTAAGAGCAGCTTCAATTTCTTCAACATGGGATTCAAGTGACAACTTATTGATTTATCAACGTTTCCGTGCAAGTAATGGGGAGAGAGTTGTAAGAAATGGACTAAGAGAATATACAGAAAATAAAGTAGATATGTTCGCTAAAACGACAACAATTGGTGGGGAACGTTATGTAGTTTATGATGTCTTCTTCAACAATGATGGTACAGCAATGGCGAACTTAAGTAGATATCAAATCTATCGATTAATTTTACCACCTCAAATTTTAGATTTGAATAGCGATGGTACTTATAAAGGTAATACTTTAAGAGATTTGAAATTTGAAACTTATACAAGAAATGGTAACTCTGGAACTCTTTCTCAAAATCCGGAAAGATTTACTAGAACGGGTTCTTATGATGTTAACTTCTTGAGGGATTCTACGGATTATGGTCCAGCTTGGAAAAAATTAACATATTTCTATGGTTTAGATATCAGACATGGAAATAGTTATAACCAAGATATGCGTGATACGTTTAAAGGAAATAGTAATGATCCACTTTTAATCCATGCGGTAACAAGAACGGAAAATAAATTCAACAAATATTCATATGGTTTTGGGGTTAAAACAGAGGATAAAACAGCTGCAGTACATATGCAGGTAAAAGCTAAGTTGAAAGCTGGAGTAACAGATGCCCAAGTAAGAGATGCATACTCATTAGCGGTTGCTGGTACCTATGGAGCGACTACTAACCAAGCATATACATTTGTTTCAGGTCGAGATACAAATGAGCCAACATATACAGGATATGATGACCAACCAGTACAACCAACCTTAAGAGAAAAACAAGCAAAATTATATCCTATCCAAGGTAGCTCTCATACAAAAGTTGTAGGAGATGCAATTCCAAACACAGGTAATCCTGTAGCAGACAAATATGTTACGCGTAAAGGTAGTGGAGAATTTCCTGGTGGCATGCACTGGGATTGGAAAAATAATTCTGCTCCAAGTACGGCAAATGCTGGGAAGTTTACTTATACTGCGGTCGCAAGATATCAAGATGGTTCAACTTCGGAAGACGCAAATTCAGGATCTGATGGAAGAGTGTACTTTACGGTTAACCCTAAAAAACCTGTGATCACAGCAAGTGATGTGCAACATAAAAAAGGATTAACAAATCAACAAATCACAGTAAATGTTGGTACAGGGGTTAAAACAGGATCTACAGTTACTCTATATAGTAATGGCAAAATTATCGGAACAGGAAAAACTAATGGAACTACTGCAACAATTACTGTAGCAGAAGCATTGCCTGGAACACCGATTACAGCCATCACAACTGTCGATAATAATGGGGTTGTGACTTCTGAACGAAGTGAAGGAGTTACTCCAACGGATGCTCCAGATAATCAACCACCAACAGTGAAAATGACTAATCCGACAGATGGAAATAAAGTAAGTGTATTAACAAGTAATGAGACGAATGCGCCTACAACTCGTATTTATAGAGGTGCGACTTTAAATGTTCCATTAACAATGTACGATAATGATCCTAAAGGGAAAGTAAACTTAAAATATGTAAGTGGATTACCTAAAGGTGTTACTTTTAACAATGGAACAACTCTTTCAAAAACAGGAGCAGTAGAAAAAACTCCAGGAACAACTAATGTTATGGGGAAAGTTGCTGCTGATGCGACATTAGGAAAACAAACGGTTACTTTTAAAGTGTCCGATGATCAAGGAAACAATGTTGATAGTGGAAATAAAGCGACAGTGAAGTTTAATGTTGAAGTTGTTGACTTAGCCTTCAAAGAAGGAAAGGGAACAGCTAGTGATGGTAAGCTTGTTGTACAAACTGCTAAAGGAACGTCTTATACAGATTCGCACGATTTCATTACGGCTACTAATGGAACAAGTGCGGAAGACGGATTCTTCCCAGGTGGAATGAAGTTTAGATTTATTGACTCAAATGGAACTACGACAAGTAAAGTTACGTTAAATACTCCAGGTAAACATAATGTAAAAGCAGCAGCTTATTTCCATGATGGATACGCTGGAACAAATGGAGTTGAAAAAGTTACTAATACTACTCCGGGTAAAGATAATGAAATTATCAATAGAACATTCTTATATAAAACTATTGAGTTCCAAGTAAAACCAACAGCTCCAACAGTAACACCAGAAACAAATGGGGATGTTACAGTAACGCCAGTGACTGAAGAAAATGTTAATACATTTAATTTCACTTATAATGATCCGAATAACACACCAAAAACTGTTACAGCTACTAAGACTGGAAATGGATGGACATTAACAAATGCTCCAGCTGATGGTGTAACGATTGATCAAACTACAGGAAAGGTAACTATTAAAGACAGAGCTATCAAAGATTCTGATCCAATTACGGCTAAATCAGTAACAAAGGATAACGTAGAAAGTGATCCATCAAGAGCTAATTCAAATGTTGGAGATAATGAACCACCTAAATTCAAGTTTACTTCTAATGGAAAAGAAACAAGAGTTGAAACAGGAGGAGAGCAAGTAGCATATATCACTCCGACAGAAGATACACACTTAAAGATTGGTACAGTTACAGATAACTCTGGTAAATTATCTGAGGTCAAATTCGCAGATAAGGCTAATAGAGTATTTGGTATTCAAGGTTTAGGTTCAGGTATTACTTATAATGAAGTAGCCAAAACAAATAATGGAGATGTGGATGCTCCGAGAGATATCGTTGTTACAGGTAAATTACCAGAACGTAATGGAAATGCAGCTTGGACAGATGATGTTGCAATTACACGATTTGTTGTAGCAAAAGATGCTGCACTTAAGGAAATGAGAAATCAAACTGAAAATGTTTCAAATCCAACTCGTGTTAAATTGAAAGTTTTAACGCAAGCAACGAAATATGATCCACATGTTGGTGATCAAGTAATTGATAAGGATATTACTGCTCCAGGTGCAACGGTTACTCCAGCAGAGTTTGAAGCTATTAAATCAAATATTACCTTTACTTCAGAACGTGGTGATGTAAAAATCAGTAATGGTGCTAACAATAGAACTACTGGTTTAAATATCACGATGAAAGATAATGGTGCAATTCAGAAAGATCCAGCAAATGGTTCATACTATGTAACTGCTAGAATTGAATATCCAGACCATTCAACAGAAGATGTTAGAATTCCGGTTGCGAAGTCTGATACAACAGCGCCAAAAGTGACGATAAATGGTAAAGAATTATCAGAAACGGCTACAGATTATTCATTTATAGTATTTAAAGGTTCTACATTTAACCCAACTTTAAGAGTTAGTGATGATAAAAATGATGTGAAAAGCGTAAGTGTAACAGGCTTACCAAGTGGGAATAATTTCTCAGCAACAGGAAACTGGTCTAAAAATGGAGCAGATGTTCAAGTAGCAGGTAATACTGTTACAGCAACCAATAATGCTCAATTAGGAGATCATGAAGCAAGTATTGTTGTAAAAGACGCACTAAACAATGAGAAAACTTATAAATTTAAATATAAAGTTGTAGATGTTGCAATTAGAGAAACACCAAAAACAGTTCCATTAAATACACAATTAGGAGATTCTCATAATTATGTAAAAGTAGTTGATGGTACAAATAATGATGGGGATGATAAATACTATCCAGACGGTATGTCGTTCAAATGGAAGAAGGATACTGCTGAAGTTCCGAATGGAACTAGATTAAGCAGACCAGGAATCGTTTCTGAATATAAACCAGAAGTGAAGTTTAAATCTGGAGCTGGTTTCTATACAAAAACAATCGATGGTAAGGAAGTTAAAGTTTATACACCTGCTACAATTGAAAGAGACCAAACATTCCGTGTTAAACCAACAGCTCCAACAATTACGTCTAAAGATGACGGAGATGTAACAGTAACGCCGGTAAGTGAAGAAAATGTTAATAGATTAGACTTTACTTATGTTCATCCAAACAATTCTACTTTTAGAATAACAGCTACAAAAAATGGCAATATATGGTCGCTATCGCCAAATACTCCTCAAGATGGTGTAACTATTAATCCAGATACGGGTGTTGTAACGATTAAAGACCGTGCTATTAAGGATGCAACTGAAATAACAGCTAAATCTGTGACATCAGATAGCGTAGATAGTGATACAACAACAGGGAATTCTAAAGCCGGGGATAAAGAACCACCAGTATTTACATTTGATCCAGATGGAAAAGAAAAAATAGTTGATGCTGATGGTAACCAAGTAGTTTATGTAACGCCAACAGAGGATACAAATCTAACAATTGGTAGAGTGACGGATAATTCTGGTAAGCTATTAGAATCTAGAATAATGGAAAAAAATGGGGACATAAGTAATGGTTTAGGATTCCGAGGATTATCTTATAATGAATTGATTCGTAGAGATAATACTGAAGTAGAAGCACCAAGAGATGTCAATATTACAGGGAAAGTAAATGAGTATAAAACAGGAACAACACCATGGAATGATAGTGACGATTATACACGTTATGTAATTGCAAAAGATGCTTCTACAAATGAGCTAAGAAATATATCAGATGGAACGAATCCTACTAGAGTTAAATTCAAAGTCTTAACTCAAGCAACAAAATATGAACCACAAGTTTCAGCTCAACCAGTGAATGTGGATGTTAATGCTACAAATGCGAAAATTAGTCAGTCTGATTTTGACGCACTGAAATCAAATATTACCTTTGATTCAACTCGTGGACCTGTAAAAATAGATAATACAACTGCTGGATTGAAGATTTCTATGAAGGAAGACGGAGCTATTAAGCAAAATCCTGATGGTTCTCACTATGTTGGTGCAACTATCGAATATCCAGACCATTCAAGAGATGAAATTCAAATCCCTGTCGTAAAAGCGGATGCGAATGAGCCTTCAGCTACAATGGATGGTATGTTGTTAACAAAAGATGAGAATACTACTGCTAATTTTGTAGTATTTAAAGGAGCAAAATTCAATCCTACCTTCACTGTAAGAGATGATAGAAATAAAATTACTAATCTGAAAGTAACAGGACTTCCAAATGGAACTGAAATTGAAAAAACTGGAACTTGGAATAGTGGAACGAATGTTAAGATTGAAGACGCAGCGAATACCTCAACAGATACTGCCACTTTAGGAGACCATGTAGGTAGTGTAGAAGTTACAGATTCAACAGGTAATAAGGGTACTTATAAATATAAATATAAAGTAGTAGATGTTGAAGTTAGAAATAGTCCAAAAACTGTTGAGTTAGGAACGAAATTAGTTGATGCAGCAAATGCAAATAACGGACAAGACTCTCATAATTTTGTAAAAGTAGTCGATGGTCAAAATAATGATGGTGATGATAAATATTACCCAGCAGGAATGAACTTCAAATGGAGTACGAATAATGCTGAAATTACGACTACTACTGAGTTTAATAAACCAGGTGTCGTAACGGATTATAAAGCATTAGTGAAATTCTCATCTGGAGCAGGATATTATACAAAGAGTATCGATGGAAAAACTGTTAAAGTTTATACACCTGCTAGCATCCAAAAAGAGGTTACATTCCATGTAGCACCTCCAAAACCAACGTTTAATCAGGATGCAGTATCATCAACAACACGTACAATCAGTGGTACATTAGGTGGATTCACATCAGATGATAGAGTCGTAGAAGTACACTTAAATGATAAAGATAACACAGTTTTATCAAGTAAAAATGGACAAGTAACCATTAATGGAGATACTTGGACAGCGACATTACCAGATAATGTAAAACTTCGTCAAAGTGAAAACAAAAACGGAGAAACAGAGAAACCATTACCAATTACAGTAGTGAACAAAGTTGGAGATACAAATGTTTCAAAAACAAGTGATCCTAAAGTAGTTACAATGGGTGATTACTCACCTTCTGCTACAATTGCTGGTAGCAAGCATATTGATGTAACAGTGCCACATGATGCAAAACGAATCGAGTTACGATTCCATAACAGCACTGACACTGATAATACACCAAGCAGCATTGTCCTTGTTCGTGATGAAAATGGTGGAGATTGGAAAGTAGATCCTTCTACAGCATCAGCTGGAGTTACAAATGCAAATGGTTTTGTGGATGCTATTACAAATAGTATTAATGAAGGAAATAAAGCTGAAAACAAAGTAAGTATTGCTCTAAAAGAATCAGATAATAATAAAAAACTTCTTATTAAAGAAGAAACTGCTTCTGGAGACAATACAGATAACTATACTAGCGGATTAGGATTACGAGTAGATTACAAACCTGAAACAGGTTCAGATGCAACACCAGCCGGAAAATGGCAAGTTATTACAGTAACCAATGATGCTCCAGTAGTAACGTTGAAAGATGCAGCAGTAGGAACACAAGAAAATCCAAAAGTTTATGATGCAGGAACAGTACTAACAGCAGATAAACTAAAAGAATTAGTAACGGTGTCTGATACTGAAGATGATCGTACTACGGATAAACCTTTCGGAACAGGTACTGTTAATGTTTCAGAACTTCCAGCAAATCCAACTGCAGGAGTATATGCTGTAACACTTCAACCAGTTGATAGCCAAGGAAAAGCAGGAAACCAAGTAACTGTACATGTAGTTGTAAAAGAACAAAAACCAGCAGCTCCAACTATTTCACAATGGCAAAATGGAAATGTTAAAGTAACACCACCAACAGATGGAGACAAAGTAACAATTCCATTAGCAGGTGGAACTGTAACACTAGTGAAGAAAGATTCTGGATGGGAACTTGAAACACCAAAAGAGGGTGTAGTATTCCGTAAAGGTGATGGTTCATTAGAGATTCCTAAAGAGTTAGTAGGAACTAGTGTGACTGCTAAATCAACAAAAGGTACGGGTGGTTCAGCTGTAGATTCTGATGATGCGACATATACACCAACACCTCACAAAGTAACAACTGTTGATGTTATTAAAGAAGTAGATTCTCCATTAACAAATTCTGATTTATCAGGAAAAACAGGGGTTACTGGAGTAGTAGATGGAACTGAAACGAAAGATTTCACAGCAGCTAAGATTAAGCGTGTACAGGAAAATTCTGAATTACCGAAAGTAACTCCAGATAGTAAACATACAATTCCAGTGACAATTACTTATGATGATGGTTCAACAGAAACAACTGACGTAATTGTTAAAGTGAAACCGCAAGCTCCAACAGTGACACCAAAAGAAAACGGAACTGTAGAAATTACACCTATATTAACTGGAGAAGGAACTACAACTATCACATATACAGGTGAAGATAATACGCCACAAACAGTAACAGTAACAAAAACCGGAGATGGAACTTGGACAAGTTCTGATCCAACAATTGCTGTTGATGCAAATGGTAAAGTGACTATTCCTGCGGATAAAGTAAAAGACGGTTCACCAGTTACTGCACAAGTGACAAGTAAAACAACAGACTTAACAAGTCAATCATCTACAGAAACAGCAGGAAAACCATTAGAAGTTAAGTTCGGAGAACCAGAAAAAGCTATTGAAAATAAAGAATATACAAGTTCAATAGTCGTAACACCAAATAAAGACAATAGTACAATTACTGCACCAACAGTAAATGGCTTAACGGTGAATAGTGAAGGAAAAGTTACAGGAACACCAAAAATCACAGACTGGGATGGAATAGAAGACAATCGTGACGTAACTATCAAAGTAACGGTAACTCATGAAGGTGACACACCAGTTACGAAAGATATTGTTGTAAATGTATTAAGAGATACAGATGGAGATGGTGATCCAGACAATACAGATCTAGATGATGATAACGATGGTATTCCAGATGAACAAGATAAAAATCCAAAAGTAGCGGATGACCTAACAGGAACTGTGACACCACCAGCTCCTGTGAGAGAAAAAGCTGCAATCACACCAGTTACTGTTGTAACATCAAATAAACCAGGTTCAAAAATTACACAAGAGAATCCAGAACCAGTTAATGGCTTGACAGTTAATGGCAATGGTGAGTTAACAGGAACTCCAACAGTAGATAATTGGGACAAAGATGAAGAACGTCAAATTAACATTCCTGTTAAGATTACAAAAGAAAAAGATGGAAAAACTGGAAAAGAAACTGAGGAAATTAAGGTAGAAGTTCCGGTAACGATTCTGAGAGATACAGATGGTGATGGAATTCCAGATAAAGAAGATGCAGATGATGATAACGATGGAATTCCAGATGAGGAAGAGAAGAAAAACGGAACAGATCCAAAAACTCCTACGACTCAAACTCCAACTATAGGAATTACTCGTAAAGAAAATGGTGATGCAATCGTAACACCAACGAAACCAGGTGGAGGAACATATCCACCAGGAACAACTGTAACAATTCCAGGAAATGACAATACTCCAATTGAAGTTACAATTGGAAATGATGGTTCAGGAACAGTACCAAATGATAAACTTCCAAAAACTGATAAACCAGGAAAAGGAACAGTAACAGAACCAAATAAAGCACCATCTAAACCTGTAGAGGTAACAACACCAGCTCGTAAACCATCAACAATTGAGTTAGAACAAGATCCAAAAACAGGAGACGTTACTGTAACACCTAAGAAACCAGATGGATCAACATACCAACCAGGAACGAAGGTAGAAATTCCAGGCAAGAATGGAACACCTATTATCGTAACAATAGAAGATGGCGGTAAAGGAAAAGTTTCAAACAATGATTTACCGGAAGATAAAACACCAGGAACAGGTAAAATTATAGAAAAAGGTAAAGATACTGAAGATGTTAAAGTGGAAACACCAAAACGAATTGATCCAACTTTACCAGAAACAGACGCTCCAACAGAAATAGCAATTACTCGTAAGGAAAATGGAGACGCTATTGTAACACCTAAGAAACCAGGCGGAGGAACATATCCACCAGGAACTAAGGTAGAAATCCCAGGAGAAGATGGAACAACTATTGAAGTAACCATTGGAAATGATGGATCAGGAACAGTTCCAAATGATAGCTTACCAAAAGATGCTAAACCGGGAACTGGAACAGTAACAGAACCGAATAAGAAACCATCACAACCTGTAAATGTGACAACACCAGCCCGTAAGACACCAACAGTAGAGTTGGAACAAAATCCAAACACTGGTGATGTAACAGTAACACCTAAGAAACCAGGTGGAGAAACATACCCACCAGGAACAATTGTGGAAATTCCAGGTAAAGATGGAAACCCAATTAGAGTAGAAATTGGACGAAATGGTAAAGGTACAGTTCCAAATAGTGAATTACCAGACGGAAGAACTCCAGGTACTGCTAAGATAACAGAACCGAATAAACCTGTTGAAAATGTAACTGTTGAAACGCCAGCCCGTAAGACACCAACAGTAGAGTTACAACAAGATCCAGATACAGGAGAAGTAACCGTAACACCTAAGAAACCAGATGGGTCACCATATCCAAGTGGAACTAAGGTAGAAATTCCAGGTAAAAATGGAACACCAATCGTTGTCACAATTGGAGAAGACGGTAAAGGAAAAGTACCGAATAAAGACTTACCAGATGGTAATATCTCAGGACCAGGAACAATCACTGAGCCTGGTACAGGAAAAACACCAGAAAAAGTTACTGTAGAAACACCAGCTCGTTTAATACCAGCCTTAGTATTAGATCAAGATCCAAATACAGGAGATGTGACAGTAACACCTAAGAAACCAGATGGAACAATATATCCACCAGGAACTAAGGTAGAAATCCCAGGAAAAGATGGAACGCCGATTGTGGTAACAACTGGACCAGATGGAAAAGTAATTATTCCAAATAAAGACTTACCAGATGGAGAAATTCCAGGAACAGGTAAAATCACACCACCAGGTAAACCTTCTGTTGAATTAGAAGTGAAAACACCTAAGAAACTAGATCCAAATGAACCACAAACAGAAAAACCAGAAAAACCAGGTGGAATCGAAATTACAAGAAAACCAAATGGAGATGCTATAGTAACACCTAAGAAACCAGATGGAACAACATATCCACCAGGAACCAAGGTCGTTATCCCAGGTGATCATAATACTCCAATCGAAGTGACTATCGGAGATAATGGATCAGGTGAAGTGCCAAATGATAAACTTCCAAAAGGAGATTTACCAGGAAAAGGTATCGTAACAGAACCGAATAAGAGACCATCACAACCAGTTGATGTAACAACGCCAGCGCGTAAGACACCAACAGTTGAGTTGGAACAAGATCCAAGTACAGGGGATGTAACCGTAACGCCTAAGAGACCAGATGGTTCAATTTACCCACCAGGAACGAAAGTAGAAATTCCAGGTAAGAATGGAACACCAATCGTCGTAACAATTGGAGAAGATGGTAAAGGAAAAGTACCAAATAAAGATTTACCAGAAGGAGATGTTCCAGGAACAGGTAAAATTATAGAACCAGGAAAACCTGATGAAAATGTTAATGTGACAACACCTTCACGTAAAACACCAACAGTTGAGTTGGAACAAGATCCAGATTCAGGGGATGTAACCGTAACACCTAAGAAATCAGATGGAACAACATATCCATCAGGAACTAAGGTAGAAATTCCAGGTAAGAATGGCACACCAATTGTCGTAATAATTGGACAAGATGGTAAAGGAAAAGTACCGAATAAAGATTTACCAGACCGTGAAGTACCAGGGAATGCTAAGATTACAGAACCAGGAAAAGATCCTGTAGAAGTTCCAGTGGTAACAACACCAGCGCGTAAGACACCAACAGTAGTATTGGAACAAGATCCAGAT
>NZ_CAUQCP010000046.1:0-15212 GCF_963516575.1 uncultured Streptococcus sp. | reverse complement strand
AGCAACGGCAAATCCGTTGCTTTTTTTGAAGACAAGAGACTATTGTCCCAGACTCTTCGTGTTTGGATTATTACCTTGAACGACATACGTTAAAAGTTAGTTGAACCGCCGTATGCCGAACGGCACGTACGGTGGTATGAGAGGGTCTAGAGATTATCCCCTACTCGATTAGTTGATAGTTTATACCCAATGAAAATCAAAGAGCAAACTAGAAAGCTAGTCGCAGGTTGCTCAAAACACTGTTTTGAGGTTGCAGATGGAAGCTGATGCGGTTTGAAGAGATTTTAGAAGAGTATTAGGACTAGATTCTTTACCAATTGTTAAGATTCTAGTTATAGGATACTTACTCCCTCTTCTTTGTTATATTAAAATCACAAAAAAGATTGCAATTTCTTGCTCATTTTGATATATTTAATATATACAAAAAAACAAACTTGATGCTTAGTTGTGTATCCAGAAGAAGGTTATTTTTCTAAAAAGTAAACGCTTACTTAGTATCAAGGGAAAGAAAAGAGGATTTTAATGAACAAAAGACTTTCCGATAAACGTTGCCATTATAGCATTCGTAAATTTGCTATAGGTGTGGCATCTGTGATGATTGGGGCTAGTATATTTGGCTTGTCAGCTGTACAAGCTGAGGACTTGTCTGCATCCAATACTCAAACAGAAGGAACAACGATTCATCAAGCCCAACCTTTAGATAAGCTTCCTGATGATGTGGCAGCTGCTATAGCAAAGGCTGATGGGAATGGTGGACGTGAGTTCGTAAAACCAAAAGTTGAGACAACAGAAAACAATGAAAGTAAGGATACAGAGTCTGCTAAACCTGTTAATGAAGGTAACCATGAATTGGTTAGTCCTAAAGTTGAAACTCCAAATAAGGTAGGAGAAGAAAACGAAGCTGAAGAGAAGCAAAAAGCTGAAGAGACAAATCCAAAGACTGTGGAAGATGGTCCGAAGTCTACAGCAGATAAAACAGATGTAAAAGAGGATGCTAAGAAAATTTCAGAAAAGGATCAGGTAAAATCGACTGCGGATCTCAAACCTTCGTCTGAAAAAAAGCAAGCGCTTTCTAAAGACTTAAGTGAAGCGGATGTTGAAAAAGAGAAGCAGCTATTATTGGATCGAAAACAAGACTTCAATAAAGATTGGTACTTTAAACTAAATGCTCAAGGCGATTTTTCAAAAAAAGATGTGGATGTTCATGATTGGTCTAAATTGAATCTTCCACACGATTGGAGTATTTATTTTGATTTCGACCACAAGTCTCCTGCTCGTAACGAAGGTGGACAGTTAAATGGTGGAACAGCTTGGTATCGTAAGACTTTTACATTAGATGAAAAAGACAAGAACAAGGATGTTCGTATCAATTTTGATGGTGTTTACATGGATTCTAAGGTTTATGTAAATGGTAAATTTGTAGGCCATTATCCAAGTGGTTACAATCATTTTTCATATGATATCACAGAATTTTTAAACAAGGATGGTAGTGAAAATTCCATTACTGTTCAAGTAACCAATAAGCAACCAAGTAGTCGTTGGTATTCAGGAAGTGGGATTTATCGCGATGTAACCCTTAGTTATCGTGATAAAGTTCATGTTGCGGAAAATGGGAACCACATTACAACGCCAAAATTAGCTGAACAAAAAGATAGCAATGTTGAAACACAGGTTCAAAGTAAGATTAAAAATACAGATAAAAAGGCTGCTAATGTCTTTGTGGAGCAACAAATTTTCACCAAGGAGGGTAAGCCTGTTTCAGAATTAGTTCGTTCTGCAACTAAGAGTTTGGCAGAAAATGAAACAGCACATTTTAATCAGAATATCTTGGTCAATCAGCCAACTCTTTGGACAACGAAAAGTTACCATCCTCAACTTTATGTTCTTAAAACAAAAGTCTATAAAGAAGGCCAGTTAGTTGATGTAACAGAAGATACATTTGGTTATCGTTATTTCAACTGGACAGCTAAGGAAGGTTTCTCTCTCAATGGTGAACGCATGAAATTCCACGGAGTAAGTATTCACCATGATAACGGAGCTTTGGGTGCAGAAGAGAACTATAAGGCTACCTATCGTAAATTAAAACTTCTGAAAGATATGGGAGTGAACTCCATTCGTACAACCCACAACCCAGCGAGTCCTCAGTTGCTAGACGCTGCAGCGAGTCTAGGACTTTTGGTTCAAGAGGAGGCTTTTGATACCTGGTATGGTGGCAAGAAGACTTACGATTATGGACGCTTCTTTGATCAAGATGCAACTCATCCAGAAGCTAAGAAGGGAGAGAAATGGTCTGATTTTGATCTCAGAACAATGGTAGAGCGTGATAAGAACAATCCGTCTATTGTGATGTGGTCTCTTGGAAATGAGGTAGAGGAAGCAAATGGTAGTCCTCGTTCTATTGAAACTGCTAAACGTTTGAAGGCTGTCATTAAAGCGATTGATACCGAGCGTTATGTTACCATGGGTGAGAATAAATTTAGTCGTGCAGCAACAGGTGATTTCTTAAAAGTTGCAGAAATCATGGATGCTGTGGGTATGAATTATGGAGAGCACAATTATGAAGCTGTTCGTAGAGCTCATCCAGACTGGCTCATCTATGGTTCTGAAACTTCTTCAGCTACTAGAACGCGTGATTCTTATTACAATCCTGCTCAAATCCTTGGACACGATAACCGTCCAAATCGTCACTATGAACAATCTGACTATGGTAATGACCGTGTTGGATGGGGAAGAACAGCTACTGAGTCATGGACTTTTGACCGTGATCATGCTGGCTATGCTGGACAATTTATCTGGACAGGAATTGACTATATTGGTGAACCAACTCCATGGCATAACCAAGATAATACACCTGTAAAAAGTTCTTACTTTGGTATCATCGATACGGCTGGTTTGCCCAAGAATGATTTTTACCTTTACCGTAGTGAGTGGTATAGTGCTAAAGAAAAGCCAACTGTTCGCATTTTACCACATTGGAACTGGACTGAAGAGACACTTAAAGATCGCAAGATGTTGGTCGATGGAAAGGTTCCAGTTCGTACCTTCTCAAATGCTGCAAGTGTCGAATTATTCTTAAATGGAGAGTCACTTGGTAAAAAGGAATTTACTAAGAAAAGGACAGAAGATGGACGTCCATATCATGAGGGGGCTAAGCCAAGTGAATTGTATCTTGAGTGGCTTGTAAAATACCAACCAGGCACACTGACTGCGATTGCTCGAGATGAAAATGGCAACGAAATTGCGCGTGATAGTGTGACAACTGCTGGGGAGCCAGCAAGGGTTCGTCTGACTAAAGAAGAGCATGTTATCACTGCAGATGGAAAAGATTTATCTTACATCCATTACGAAATTGTTGATGGCGATGGGAATGTTGTTCCGACGGCGAATAATCTTGTTCATTTTAATCTTCATGGTCAAGGACAAATCGTTGGGGTTGATAATGGAGAACAAGCCAGCCGTGAGCGTTACAAAGCTCAAGCAGATGGAACATGGCAAAGACGTGCTTTCAATGGTAAAGGAGTTGTCATTGTAAAATCAACAGAAAAAGAAGGTAAATTTACTCTTTATGCAGATTCTGCTGGTTTAACTTCTGATAGCGCAACGGTCGCAACTGTGTCTGGTAAGAAAGAAAACCGTCATTTTGTAGCTTTTGCTCCTGTAAAAGTAACAACTGATGTGACTACAAATCCTGAATTGCCTCAAACAGTAACAGCTATTTATAGCGACGGTAGTGTTGAGGAAAAGACTGTAACATGGGATGTGCCAGCTGACTTGCTTACAAGCGCAGGTGAGAAGAAAGTATCTGGACGTGTAGAAGGTTTGGAAAGCAAAGCAGAGGCCCTTGTAAAAGTGATTGTCTTAGATAAATGGTTACCAAAAGTTGTTACAGTGCCAGTTGGTACAGCTGCAGCAGATTTGGATAAAACGGTCACAGCTGTTTTGACAGATGGTAGCTTAACTGATACAGAGGTTGTCTCATGGACTTTGAAAGATCCTTCTGCCTTGACAAAAGAAGGTGGACGTACGGAAGCTACTGGTAAATTGGTAGATGACGATCGTGAAGTAACTGCAACCTTTATCGCAAGCAGTAAGGAAACAACAAGTAGCATTACAGGACTTACTGTTGGGGATAAAGCTCTTGAGAACTTCGAGTCTGGCAAGACTTATTATCGTGTATCTCTTCCTTACACTGGAACAATTCCAAGTGTTGGAGCTCAGACTACTGGTTATCAAGTAACTGTTCAGCAAGCTTCCGTTGATAATGGTTATCAGGCTTCGGTCTTCTTGAGTGACCAAAAGGGTGACTTGGTTCAAACTTACTTAATTCAGTTTGTGAAGGAAGCTCCTGCCTTGAAACGTTTGGAAGTAGTTGTGGAAGGAAAAGAAACTGCTACTGAAGATCAGGTCTTAACTTATCGTGTCATTGGTAGTTATGAGGATGGTTCACAAACAGAATTTTCAGCATCAGATATTCATTTAGAAGCTAAATCATCTGATGGTGGGCATCTTGAGGTGAATGGTCAGAATCTATTGCTCTATATTAAGGGAAGAGTGACTTTGATACCTCGAATCGATAATCAAACAGATAAAACAGAATCTGTAACTACTGAAGTGGTGATTAAAGAAAATAAAGTCAGCAAGAAGATTGTGAAACTTCATCCTGTATTTATTTCTACAGATATTAATCAGCAACCGAATCTACCTAAAGAAGTTGGAGCAGAATTTGATGAGGGCTTGCCACGCAAAGTATCTGTAACTTGGGATAAGGTAGATGAAAAAGAATTGGGACATTATCATAGCTTTACGCTTAAAGGACATGTAGAAGGCACAGACATTGAAGCTCAAGCAACGGTGACAGTTGAAGGATTACAAGTTGCAGAGGAAATCAGCCTCACAGTACCTAAGGGTGAGTCAGTTCAATTGCCAGCCAATGTTCGTGCTTACCATTCTAACGGAACAACTATCTACAAAGATGTGGTTTGGGATCAGGTTCCAGTCAATTTTAGTCAAACTGAAGGGGTCTATGAAATCAATGGTCGTTTAGTTGATAGCAATCTGACCACTAAAGCTCATGTTCGAGTGTCTAGTCAAGTTGTTGCTGGGAATAATATCTCTAAACAATGGACAGGTTCGCAATTGCCAGCTGCCATTGTATCCAATACAGGAGGAGATGACTCAGCTAATGCCTTGAACGACCTGACTGTGTCAAGAACGACAACAGACGCTAAAAATAGATGGACTACTTGGAGAACAAATACTGATAATGATTGGGCTTCTATCTTGTTTGGTAATTCAGGAGACTTGACGAAACGTTTTGTCAACAATTTGTCGGTTGATTTTTATACCGATAGAACAATTGGTCTTCCAAAAGAATATGTAGTTGAATATTATGTAGGTAAAGAAATTCCTGATTTACCAAGTGATGTCAGTCATGCGCAACGAGATAGCAATCATCCATTTAATAATCCAGAAAATTGGAAAGCGGTTGAAAATTTACATGCTCCAAATCAGCTATCTGCAACTCAAACAAATCACTTCACATTTGACAAGGTAGAAACTTATGCTGTTCGTATTCGTATGAAGAAGGCTGATGGAACATCAGGTGTTGGACTAACAGAGCTAACTGTCCTTGGAAACAAGGTCTTAAGCTCTACAAGTTCAGAGATTTCTATCAAGGTAGATGGTAAGGATCTTGAACACTTTAATCCATCTAAGACTGATTACTATATTCCTCAATCTAGCAAAGAAATCACTGCAACAGCTAGCAATAATGGTTTGGTAACAGTTGTGCCTGCAACTAGTCCAAAAGGTGCAACACGTCTCATCTTAAAAGCAGAAGATGGTACGGTATTGAAAGAATATCGAATCTTCCGCAATGATGAGAGAGAAACTAGTCAACCTCTTGCTGCAGAAAATAGTGCTAAAATTTTGAATGTTGGAGATGCTCTTCAACTTCCTTCAGAAGTCACTGTTTATTACCCAACTTCAACTACTTGGACTACAGATAAACTGGCAGTGAAATGGGATGCTATTCCTGAACATGCAACAGAGCATGAGGGAATATTTGAAATTACTGGTCATGTCATTGGTACAAATCTAACCACTAAAATGCAGGTGACAGTTGTTTCTAGAGGAAATCAAGTCATTTCAGAAAATCCAAGCAACAATGAAACGAATTCTAAAGCCTTTGCTTCGACAACGAACGATACACAAGCAGCTTCACATGATCGAATTTTCTATATCAATGATGGAAAATACAATGAAGATGGACGTTGGACAAACTGGTCTCGTACTCCGAAAAATGAAGAAACTTCTGTCGGACTACTCTTTAAGAAGGACGGTAAAATTGCCACCCAATCTATTGGAAAAGTAGCTATTCAGTTCTTTAAAGATAGTGGAACAGATGCCCCAGAGAAAATGGTTCTAGAAAGATATATTGGCCCTGCCTTTACAGAACCAAGTACGATTTCTCGTTATGAAGAAAATGCTGACCACCCATTCAACAAGGCAGAAAATTGGGCACCAATTCCTTATAAAGCTTTTGGAGAATTAGTAGCTGGGAAACCAATCGAGTTTAACTTTGAACCGGTTCAAGCGACAGCTATTCGTGCTCGAATGACTCGTAAGTCTACTACTAATGGGCTAGCAGTAGTCGAATTTACAGCCTACTCTGCAGGCAAGGGAGCAGAAGTCGAAACACCGTCAGCGACTATTTCGATCGATGGAAAAGCATTGGAAAACTTTGATCCAAATGTGACAGAGTACACCCTAACAACAATGGGAACTAAACCAAAAGTCACTGCGACAACTAGTGGACGTGGAGTAGTCACAGTTGTGGATTCTGGAAATACAAATCTTCCAACACTTGTTCGTCTTGTTTCCAAAGATGGAAATCTGGTGAAAGAATATCGTTTACACTTTAAGTTTACCTTCCAAACAACACCGACAGAAGGTGTTAAGAACTTAGTTGCAGAAGCTCCAAGCTTGGAAATTGAAAAGACTCCACTTCCGTTTAAAGAAGTTATTCGTGAAACCCCTGAGCTTGCTCAAGGTAAACGTCGTGTAGTTTCTGAAGGACAAGCTGGAGAAAAAGTTGACTATATTCAAGTATCAGGAACTACTAGAACTCTTGTTCATTCTGAACAAAGAAAAGCTCAAGATCGTATTATTGATGTAGGAGTAAAACCATCTATTTCAAATAGTGAGGGTGAGAAATCTGACTTTAAAGACGAGGTAAATACGGGAACAACTCAAGATAGTAAACTTCCAGAGGATAAAGCTGCTCCAGCAACAGTAGGAAATCAGGAAGCACCAGTTCGTGAGAAGGTAGAGCATCCAGTACAGAATATATCTAATAACCAGACTACAGAAAGAGAAACTTCAGCAGTCAAAGAAGATCAAAATAGCTTACCAGAAACAGGTGAGAGAGAATCTGATACAGCCATCTTCTTAGCAGGTGTTAGTTTGGCCTTGTCAGCAACACTATTGACTGCAAAACGTAAAGAAGATTAGATGTTATCTCTAAAGCATTCTGATTTTTATAAATTGATAGAGGATTAAAAATTGAATCTATGAGTGAGTAGGGATACTATAATGTAAAGCCTCGATTTGAGAAGAAAATGAAGTAAATCTTTCCACAATAAAACGCATAGTATCAAGATTTCTCAATTCCTGATACTATGCATTTTTTAATTTTAATGCCTTTTTTCCGAGCCCACTGAAAAAGTCATCAAATTGATGGCTTTTTTGTTAAACTAGAGATGAGGTGAAATGATGCTTGATAATCAGTTAACTATGGATGTCAGTCCTTATTCTAGTTTGTATGATATCGTAGTTCCTAAAACTCACTTTTTACGTCAGCTAACTGAACTCTGTGATTTTAGCTTTATTCATGATGAACTAGAAAAGAATTATCGTCCCGATTTTGGGTGTAAAGCTTATTCACCGATTATGATGTTCAAATATCTCTTGTTAAAAGATATTTGTAAGTTATCAGATGTCAATGTGGGGGGGGGACGTTCCTTGTCAGATATGGCCTTTAAATTTTTTCTTGGTCTAGCTCCTGAGGATTCTGTTATCGAGCCATCCTCACTGACAAAATTTAGAAAGCTAAGAATTAAAGATAACAATCTGCTTGATGTATTGATTCAAAAGTCTGTTCAAATTGCACTCGAATACAACTTGATTAAGAGTAAGATCCTCATTGTGGATGCGACTCACACCAAAGCTCATTATAATCACAAGCAGCCCCAAGAAATTCTTAGGGAGCGTTCAAAAGCTTTACGTAAAACGATTTATCAACATTCAGAAGCTATCAAAATAGAATTTCCAAAGAAACCTCAGGAAGATAACCTTAAAGCAGAGTTGACCTATACAGAGGAGTTAATGGCTGTGGTTGAAAAACACGAGGAACTCTTAGCCCTACCAGCTGTTTCTCAAAAGTTCAATTACCTAAAAGAAGCTGTTGAGGACGACTTAGAACATTTGGAAGCATCTGTTAAGGAGGAGGCTAGACTTGGACATAAGACAGCCGACACCTCTTTCTATGGATATAAAAGTCATATCGCTATGACGGATGAACGGATTATTACTGCTTGTGTGGTCACTTCTGGAGAACAAAGTGATGGGAAATATTTACCTGAGTTATATGCTAAAACAAAGGAAAATAGTCTGGACATCGAGACTATTATTGGTGATGTGGCTTATTCAGGAAAGGACAACATTCAACTAGCTCGCAAAGAAAAGATTCATTTGGTGTCAAAACTGAACCCTTCAGTTTCAAAAGGTTACCGTAAAGAAAAAGATGCAGAGCTATTTGTCTGTCCAGAATGACACATGGCTATTCGCAAAGCAAGGACAGGGAAAAAATATCAAAATAAGAATTAAGTTGTCACTCATTACTTTGACAAAGATAAGTGCAAGAGTTGCCTTTCCAAGGAAGGTTGTTATAAGGAGGGGACAAAGTCTAAGACTTATTCATTAGCTATTAAGAGTAACGACCATCTTTTCCAGAAGAAATTTCAGGAAACACCTTATTTTAAAGAAATTACCAGACATCGCTATAAAATCGAAGCGAAGAATACCGAACTAAAACAGAGACATGTCTTTGATGTCGCAAGGGCATAGGATCTTTTCAGCATGGAGTTACAGACAGCCACAATCATCTTCGTGGTCAATATGAAACGAATTATGACCTTAATACATACAAAATAACTGAGGAACTCGCTCAAATTGATGAGTGATTTCTCGGTTTTCATTTCATTAAAAGTAAGAGGCTTACTTTTTCAGTGGACTCTTTTTTCCCCAGTCTCTTTTCAGATGAATTTCTTGGTAGTGGCTGAAAAATATGCTACACTATTAATATGAAAATTTTAATCCCAACAGCAAAAGAAATGAACACAGACTTGCCGAGTATCGAAGCTGCTCCTTTAAAACCAGAAAGTCAGGCCGTGCTGGATGCCTTGGCCCTCTATTCTGCTAGTCAATTGGAGAGTTTTTACAAGGTATCAGCCGAGAAGGCGACGGAAGAATTTCAAAATATCCAGGCTTTGAAAAGGCAAACTGCTCAACACTACCCAGCCTTGAAACTTTTTGATGGGCTTATGTACCGCCACATCAAGCGAGATAAATTGACCGAGGCAGAACAAGCCTATCTTGAAAATCATGTCTTCATTACCTCGGCTTTGTACGGTGTTGTTCCAGCCTTGTCGCCTATGTCCCCTCACCGTTTGGACTTTTTGATGAAATTAAAAGTCGCTGGTAAGACTTTGAAGAGCCATTGGAAGGCAGCCTATGATGAAGCTGTGAAGCAGGAAGAAGTGATTTTCTCTCTCTTGTCGTCCGAGTTTGAGACTGTATTTTCTAAGGAAATCAGAGAAAAAATGGTGACCTTCAAATTCATGGAGGACAAGGGTGGTCAGCTGAAGATTCACTCAACTATCTCCAAGAAAGCGCGTGGAGCCTTCCTGACAGCCCTGATAGAAAATCAAGTAAAAACAGTGGAGGAGGCTCGTCGCTTAAGCTTTGCAGGATTTGCCTACCGAGAAGATTTGTCACAGCCACAGGAATTGGTTTTTGTTAAGGAAGTATAGAAATCAGATAAGAGAAAAAGTCAGCAAAATTAAGCTGACTTTTTTTAGCTTATAAAGTATTGGATAAATGAATCTCATTTGATAAAGTAGTGAGATGATTAACCAAATCCATGATTGAAAGGTGATTTCGGCAAATAAACTTCTTAGTGATGCCTGGAATATAGAAATTAGACACGATGATGTCATAATCTGTCTGATTTAAAATCTCAGGACTTGTTTCCAATTGGTCCCAAATATCGAAGGTAAAGCGATTATTACAGTAATAGGAAAGCATATCCATCAAGGTGAGGGATAGGGCATGGTCAAAGTTACTGATAATCAAAACCCTGATAGGCGGTCGATTGGCTAATAATTGAGTAGTGATATTTTCTGCATGGGTGAAGAGGGTGTAAATCAAGTGCTCTAATTGTTCAGGATAATCATGTTGCCCGATTGCTTGCCGATATTGAGCCAGTTCTTGACGAGCACTTTCCATAAAGTCTGGGAAATAGACCTTGAACTTTTCTAATGTAATTCCCTTTTGCTCAAATAAGAGTGGTGTTGAAAAGGTTTCCTGTCTTTCAAAATAAGCCGTATTGTGCAGGTGCCAAATAAGTTCATCATGATTAGCAAATTTAATATTAAATGCTTTAGATAATCGTTCCAAAATTTGGCTTAATAACTGATAAGAATAGCGAGATTCATCATTTTTATTTAGAGAATCAAAGAATTGCTGTGGATCTAGAAAAATATCATTTTGAAGAAAGGAAATGAAAATTTGGGCCACAATATCTGGAGTCATTTCCAGTCCAAATTGTTGAGAGAAGTATGCAAGCTTGTCCTCAAAATCTGGTAAATTCATTAAAACAGGATAGTAGTCTTGGTAAAAATGATTCGGTAAATCAATGAAATGTCCATTTTTTACTCGATGAATACTAATTGCGAGCATCAGCTTATACATTCTATAGATTGCAAATCGCATTGGGTAATTTGTGGATTTATAGAAGTAGTCAGCGAACTCTGTTATGACTTTTTCAGAAATATCTGGGAAAGACCAGTCTAGAAAATAATACCGCTCTGAAAAGTATTGGGCATAAAAATAGCGAATATCGATTTCATTTCCATTCAGGGATGTTGGAGTAAAAGACAGTTCAATTTGGAATTGTTTCGAGAGAATGGTGGTGATTCGATTTCCTAAGCGATAAAGATTGGCATTACTAGAATGCAGTTTTTCTACAGTTCGGTAAATAGGCAATCCTTCGTTAAAAAACATATATTCTAATAACTGAAAAGATTGGGAATGACTGAGGAAATAAATATATATATCTTCTATACTTGCTGCTGTATCTAGATTTAGCATAATGCCATTGATAGAAGATTGAATTTTGAAGGTTGGGAATGCTGTTCGTAGTTCGTTTAAGTCATTTTTCAGGATACGCTCGGTGCATCTAAAGTTTGTGCTAACTCGTTTAGACGTATCCAATCTCGTTTCTGAATGAGTATTTCAAGTAGTCGCAATTGTCGTTGTTCTTTTGTAGATAATAGAGATCTCATAGGGTTCTATCCTCCTAAGCTCATTATATCATAGTCTATAATAAAATGCTAATATTAATATTGTTAAGGTGGATAATAATCCGATTTGATCTTAAAACAATATTTATGAATCGAATATAGGAGGGCAATTAAATGTTAATGGAATACTTGTATTGATTTTGCGATTACATTTTTACCTCTATATTATTTTTCTGTACCATTTGTACCAAAATATGAGAATCATTTTTTTGTCAGTAAATTCACTTTGATTAGAACAATTTAAATGAATCTTGAGGGAAAAAATACTATATATTAATTTGTAAAATTATATTGAATTATATAAAAAATAGATGTAAATTGTATAGTATAAAATTATATTGAGGTAAAGAATATGAAACAGGCACAGAGAAAATCATTTGATTGGTATAAAATGCAACAACGTTTCTCTATTCGCAAGTATCACTTTGGGGCAGCTAGTGTACTGCTCGGGACAGCCTTAGTCTTGGGAACTGCTGTCAATACGCAAGCAGTACAAGCAGAGGAACACAATCCTGAGGCAACTAACAGTGTTTCTGTTGATAAGATAGCAGAAACTACTAAACCAGCAGAAGTTTCTACAGCTAAGAAAGAAACTACCTACGCAGCTCCAACTGTTGTTCATCCAGTAGAGGTGACTCCAGCTAAATCTGAAGCTGTTAAGGCAACTGTAGAAAAGGTTGAAGAACCTAAAGTGGAAAAAGAGGAAGTTTCTCATCAAAGTGCAGTTGATAAATCAAAATTGTTAACAGCTCTTTCTCGTGCAAAAAAATTAGAAGCAAAATTATATACAGAAGCTAGTGTTGCAAACTTGAAAGCAAGTATCCAAGCTGGTCAAAGTTTGCTTGGGAAAGCAGATGCAACTGAAGCTGAATTATCAGCAGCAGAGTCATCTATTCAATCAGCTGTCATTGGACTGGAACTCCGTTCTAACTCCGATAAAGGAACTGTATCAGAAACTCCTGTAGCGAAGAAAGCTGACGCAGCAGAAGCCAAAGAAGAAGCTAAACCAGCTGCAACAACGACTGATCGTTCAGTTCTTGATAGCGCTGTTTTGCCAACTAGCAGAGCTGCTATAGTTGAAGCGTTTTCAGCTCCAAAAACAACTAATGAAATTTTGAAACCAGGTTTGAGCCTTTCTGATGCTCATCAAAATCCAGCTATCCGTAAGGAAGACTTGGATAAGGGACAAAGTGGTTTTAGAGCTTCTAGCAATCCAGCCAACCCGATTGTCTCAGGTTCTGGGAATACAGTTGCATTTACAGATATCAGTCAAGCTGGTCGTAGTTACAGTTTTCGTGGCTACGGGAACGCACGTGGTGGTAATTCAATTCATTATGATGTGACGACAGTACGTCAAGGTAATAGATTGAATTTCACAATTCAATATTCTGGTCCAGGTGAATTTGTTAATAATAACTTTATCTTGGATAAAGGGGATGGATTTGGAAATCCTTCAAATGCAACTATCACAACTCCAAGATTAAGAGAGCAATCAAAACCTATTAGCCAGGGTGCCAACTTTGTATCTCACTCAGGATATACTATGACCTCTGCTACTGAAACAAGTATGCAACAGACAATCAGATTCAGTTTGCCAATCAACAATCCAAATGGTGATTTGTCTGTCCGTTTGAAACCTGTTACTTTTAACGTGGACCAAGGTGGTGGCGGTGCTGCTACTAGCAATGATCCATACAGTAACTCTAACTATTATTATAGAGCAAACCCACTATACTTGGATGCCAATCCAAATGGTGGTTCTAGTAACAAGTCTGTTACAGAAGACATTGATTTCCAAACTGTCTACCTTCCAACTAGTAAATTGCCAGAAGGCCAAACTAGATTAGTCAGAGAAGGTGAAAAAGGACAACGTCAAATTACCTATAAAGTCCATCGATTTGGTAACGAAACAATTCTAGGATTGCCAATTAGTAATAGTGTCACTAAAGAAGCTAAGCCACGTATTCTGCAAATTGGTGTTGCTAAAGAGCTAATCGATACAGTAAAACCACGTGTTGATCAAAATAAAGTCGGTGATACAAATAATCTTACTTTCTATCTTGATAACGATGGAAATGGTGTTTATACTGAGGGCGCAGACGAACTTGTTCAAAAAATTGCTATTAAAGATGGAGCCAAGGGTGAAAAAGGGGACCAAGGCGAACGTGGTTTAACAGGAGCCAAAGGTGCTAAAGGTGAAAAAGGAGACCGAGGCGAACGCGGTTTAACTGGAGCCCAAGGTACTAAAGGTGAAAAAGGAGACCGAGGCGAACGTGGTCTGACTGGAGCTCAAGGTGCTAAAGGTGAAAAAGGAGACCGAGGCGAACGCGGTCTAACTGGAGCCCAAGGTGCCAAAGGTGAAAAAGGAGACCGAGGTGAACACGGTCTAACCGGAGCCCAAGGTCAGGCAGGTCGTGACGGTGTAACTCCAACCGTAACCGTTAAAGATAATAAAGATGACGGCACTCATACTATCACGATTAACGATGGTAGAGGTAATGTTACAAGTACTATTGTAAGAGATGGTCTCGATGGAGCGAGTCCATTAGTTGCTACTCAAAGAAATGAAGCAGATAAGACAACAACTATCATTTTCTATTACGATAAAAATGGAAACAACGAATTAGATGATTCTGATAAGAAATTAAAAGAAGTTGTAATTGCAGATGGTGCCAAAGGTGAAAAAGGTGACCAAGGTGAACGTGGAGACCGTGGTGAAACAGGAGCAGCGGGACGTGACGGAAAAACTCCAAAAATCACAACTGCTCGTGGAGCAGACGGTCGTAGTACTGATATTACATTTACTATTCCTAGTGAAGAACCTGTAACTGTTAATGTAAAAGACGGAAAAGATGGACGTACACCAACTATTGACTTAAATGCCTTAGCAGAAGCAGCAGTAAGACTGAATAATCAAAGAAGCGGAAGAGTAAGAAGAGCATTAGCAGACGCCCCATCTACAGCACCACAACCAGTAGAGGGTACTCGTATTACAGCATACTATGATAACAATGGTAACGGTAAATACGATCCAGGCGTGGATGAATTAATTGGTACAAGTGATATCTTGAATGGTACAAATGGACGTAATGGTGCAGATGGAGCTTCTGGTACAGATGGTCGTAATGGTGCTGAATTATTAAGTGGACCTAAAGCACCAACAGCAAATGATGGTAAAGATGGTGATACTTATATCGATGCTACTACAGGAGATGTTTACAAAAAAGAAGGCAGAAACTGGAACCAAATTGGCAACATCAGAGGACCTCAAGGATTACCAGGTCCAAAAGGTGACAAGGGTAAGAACGGAAAAGACGGCTTCACACCAGAAGTAACAGTGACAGACAACCATGATGGTAGTCATACGATTACAGTTACGCAACCAGAAGGACGTCCAGCCCTTACAACAATCGTTAAAAACGGAGTAGACGGACAAACACCAAAAGTCAAAGCTGTTCGTGATGAAGCTAAAAAACAAACTACTCTAACCTTCTACATTGACAAAGATGGCGATGGAAACTATACAGAAGGCACAGATACGCTCGTTCAAACATCCATCGTTAAAGACGG